>NZ_CALJ01000024.1 GCF_000308315.1 Legionella tunisiensis
AGTCTTAAACCTTACTGCGAAGGTACAACGTTTTTATGCAAACAAACTATTTCATCCAATCATTGTTAATGCCCAATTTGCACGCCAGGATCAATTAGGGCGTATGCGCCAATTAGGAGTGACAGTCAATTGGTTTGTACCTCATTTGTATTATTGGGGTGAAGCTTTATGCCAAAGAATACCAAATCCCAACGGAATCTATACAGATACTCCATTGGCCAGCGCAAAAAGAACGCTAGGAACAATCAGTGCCCATGCAAACTCACCGACAACAGCGCCAAATCCCTTACAAATGATGCAGTTCATGAACACACGTGACATACAACGCTGGGATTCCCCACCGACCAAAGAATGTATCAACAAATTTGCCGCGAATGAACAAGTGGCCCTCAAGGACGCACTCAAGGCACTTACGATCAATGCAGCCTTGCTCTATGGTTTGGAGAAAGAAAAGGGAAGTATCGAACCAGGAAAACTGGCTGATATGACTCTATTGAGCGCAGATCCTTTACAAAGTAAAAATTTATTAACTATCCAGGTATTAGGTACAATCGTGCGCGGCGTGATGCATTTACAATCCGCCGTTCCCTCGATCAAGGAAACTAGTAAAGCAGTATCACCTTAATCAATACTGATTGCGATTAGAAAGGTGTATTGGACTATTTCATTTTGCTAGATTGAGAGATTAGCGTTTGATTTTATTTTTAAGTGTTTCTTTGTCCATCAAAATCGTAGGTAACAACAGGTAAAAGCCAGGAACATTCACAGGCACTATTTGTTCAGTACCATTTTTTCCGTACAAAATCTTTTCTTGGGATCTAAACAGCACCTAATATTGTGTTAATAAACAGTCCATGTAATCCAGCCTGTCTTAATCATTATTTGAAGTACCGATTAATGCGATAGGTATCAACTAAATGACAGACATACAACAAGGCAATAGTTATAATGCTAAATTTCTGAATGTCTTAAGGATAACTTAATAATCGATCTGTATCATTAAGCTCCATTTTGCTGTTGAAGAGAAAATAGATGCCTAGAGTTAAAGGTAAAGGTCCCCTTATAAGAGCCAACTTTGTTGGGAAGGGAAAATCCAAAAAAATTTTACCGATCTCGGCAGCACAAATAATTTGATGCTTCTGAGTATTGTTGGTAACGAATACTGTGAAGGCGTATACCTTGAGGCAGCACTCAATTATTCACTGCAACATCACCACTCTACCACACTGCTCATTGCAGATGAGGTTTATTGGCATAATTTAAAACCACGAAGTACAAAAAAACCACTTTCTCAGGACAGAATCGATCAATTTAAACAGGAAGCTCTTGCGCTAGGGACCCAATATTTTGAACGTAACTTACAACATTTCTTGGCCCCTCTTCATATATCAGCCCAAAATTTTAACCAGGAGCACGGCACTAAAAGCACTAGTGAAAAAATTGCCATTATCAACCAACTTGCCCATCACGCTGGTCTGAATTTTAAAATACTAGGATGGCAAGATTGGATTAACACTCATCCTGATTTCAAAAAAACCAAGTTGCTATTATGCAACTCTATACAGCAGTTCAAGAATTAAGAGAGACGATTGACTACACAGCAGATGAATTTGCCCGCCGCCATGAACAAGACGGTGGTTATGATCTATGGTACTATCGTGCTGTAGGTTATTTAACTGAAGAAAGTCCTGCTGTAATGTGGATAGGAGCAGCCTTAGGTTATAATTTTGTGACCTACCCCGGAGATATGCTTAATACTTTTCAAGCGACAAAAGATTATTTTGTTGTTCCTTCGTCTTTGTCGCTAGATACAAGCCCCCCTTTTGCTATCCCTGCAGAGCACCCTAATTTGCTCGTTAATTGGATGCAGACTTATTTTAAAAGAGAAAACCCCAAACCCAAACAACTGCGACGACTACCACAACCTATTCATCTCAATTTTTTGCACCAACACTCAAAAAATCCGTCGATTCTAATATAGGACTAGCACTTTCTCAGGCAATCCTGGGAGTTACTCCCCTTAAATCAGAGCCCCAAAAACCAATATTTAACCATGTAGTTCAAGGCATCAGTAGCTTACTTTTTTCATTGAATACTGAGGAAAGAAAAGAGCTACTAGATTTAATAGCAAAAATTTCCACCGTAGTCGATATTGTCCAAGATTATCAAGGGCAACAAGGACAACAAGCAAGTCCAGAACAAGAAATACCCTCTCCACCTACTGAAGAGACTCAAAGCACACCCACGCTAAAATAAAGCCATTTCTATTTCCAGTCCACCGAAGTTCAAGGCCGCTCCAAAGGCTCTAGACACTAACTCAGAGGCTTTAGATCAAGATGACCCGCGATACAAAATAAGGATAGCGGAAGTTTAATCTCGTCCAGGCCAACCACCGCCGTCATAATTGCAAAGTAGCGAAAAAACAAACAATTATTTGTCTTGTCGAGTTCAGGTATACTCTGGGAGTATTCCAACAAAAACAAGACACGAATGAATAATGACTTTCTTTTTAATGTTTTTATATTCCTTGCAGCAGCCTGTGTTATTGTACCTATCGCCAGTCGTTTTAAATTAGGCTCCGTACTTGGCTATCTCATTGTTGGTGTTCTCATTGGTCCCTTTGGTTTCAAATTGATAGGTAACGCACAACAAATTATGCATTTTGCTGAATTTGGTGTGATCATGATGCTCTTTCTCATTGGTCTAGAATTGGAACCAGAAACTTTATGGCGCTTAAGGAAAGCAATTGTGGGCCTGGGAGGGTTACAGGTCGCGCTCACGACGACAGCGCTTACTATTAGTGGCATCCTTCTCGGTTTCGAATGGCGTATTTCCTTAGCAATCAGCATGGCACTTGCCTTATCATCCACTGCGCTAGTTTTGCAAATGTTGCAGGAGAGGAACTTAATACGCACAGCAACAGGAGAAACCTGTTTTGCCGTATTATTGTTTCAAGATATCGCCGTAATCCCAATCCTTATTGTCATGCCTTTATTAACAATATCTAGTCAACCGAATATGGAAATCCATCCCACGGGCTTACTTAACTCACTCTCAGGGTGGGCTCATGCGGGAGTAATTGCTGCTATTATCACAGCAATCATTGTCACAGGGCATTATTTATCACGCTATTTCTTCTTCATCATTGCTCAAACTAATTTACGTGAAGTGTTCACGGCTATGTCATTAGCTTTGATTGTAGGTATTACTCTATTAATGCAGGCTATTGGCGTCTCACCTGGCTTGGGTGCTTTTGTGGCTGGCGTGGTGCTAGCCAACTCTGAATATAAACGCACGTTAGAGACGGATATTGAACCTTTCAAAGGTTTACTGCTTGGTTTATTTTTCATTTCAGTTGGTATGGGAATGAATTTTACCTTGCTATCTTCACAGCCAATGCAGCTGTTGGGAACAGTAGCTGGCTTTATCGCTATCAAAGCTCTCATTCTTCTCATTCTCGGTCAAAGTTTTGGTCTAACCAAATTACAAACTGTCGGATTTGCTCTGGCGCTTTCCCAAGGAAGTGAGTTTGCGTTTGTATTATTTCAATTTGCCAGCTCAGCTAACGTCATTTCATTGGTAGCAGCCAACTTCTATACGCTTGCCGTTGCACTTTCAATGGCAACGACTCCCTTTTTGATGCTTTTTTATCAACGCTTCATTGTCCCCTCTTTTATGAGTGCAATTCCTCAGCGACAATTTGATGCTATCGATAAGCAACAACCTATTATTCTTGCTGGTTATGGTCGTTTTGGACAAATCATTGGTCGCTTTCTAACTGCACAAGGTATCGAACTTACCGTATTAGAAAAAGATCCCGAACAAATAGAATTACTGCGAAAATTCGGTTTTAAAGGTTATTTTGGTGATGCATCTCGCCTTGACTTATTGAAAAATGCTGGTGCACAGCAAGCCAAACTGTTAATTGTGGCTGTCGATGATCCGGATACCAGCCTTGAAATAGTTAAATTATGTAAGGAAGAGTTCCCCCATCTGACCATCTATTCTCGAGCCCGCAACCGTCGCCATGCTTATGAGTTGCATAAAGCAGGAGTAGATTATTTTAAACGCGAAATTTTTGATTCTTCACTGACTATGGCACAGGAAATCATGAAATTTTTGGGCTACAGTGGCGACAGCATGCGCAGAAAAGCACACGCTTTTACTCAGCACGATGAAAACTCTCTCAAGAAATCGTTTGCTTTCTTTGAAAAAGAACACGAATTAATCAGTTTTTCTCGTCAAGCGTCCGGCGAATTGGAGCAAATATTACAGGACGATAAGACAAGCAGCACAACTGAAGGTAAAAAATTGGCCAAATAAAGGCTATTACAACTAGCAAGGCAGAAGAATTTCTTCTGCCTCTATGAACCCGCTATCAGTGATCTTGTTCAAAACGAGCAACACTTGAAATGATCTCATCACGAGCAACATCTGGTCCCTGCCAGCCATCTATCTTGACCCATTTACCCTCTTCCAAATCTTTATAATGCTGGAAAAAATGCTCTATCGATAACAACAAGGGATGAGGTAAATCCTTATATGTTTTCACGTGCTCATACATTTTACTCAATTTACTGGTAGGCACTGCTAATACTTTAGTATCTACACCCGCCTCATCAGTCATTTTCAGCATACCAACCACACGGCAAGGAATCACAGCACCACTAATTAATGGCACAGGGGTCACCACCAGGACATCAACCGGATCACCATCTTCAGACAAAGTCCTCGGAACATAGCCATAATTAGTAGGATAAAACATCGCTGTTGTCATAAACCGATCAACAAACAAAGCACCTGTTTCCTTATTGACCTCATATTTTACTGGTTCCCCATGCATAGGGATTTCGATAACTACATTAATTTCATTGGGTACGTCACGACCGCTTTTGATATCCATTAACCCCATTTTTTCACCCATTGAATAATTTAGACGCGCTATTATGCGCAAAATGACGCTAAAAGGCAAAAGGGAGAAACCGCAACGCCACTGTAAGAGTTCATGGAATTATTCAAAATACATAAGACAAGGAACGCTTTTTTCCGCTCACAAGCCCATTTTTTATTAATTCGGGGGAGTAATAGATATCTCTTGATTATCAGTGAGAGGAGGGCCTTGATAACTAATACACTGCCTTACCGCAATTACTCTTCCAGCATATAACACGCACTTTGTTGTGTAGCCAGTCTGACTATACAGCATTAAACCCAGTTCCCCCGGTATATCGCCGCTAAGATGAACATTAAAGTGCTCAGGATTTGGCAGTTCTTTCATTTTTGCACTCATACAGGCAGCAACCTCAGCCTGTACTTTATGGTCTATTTCATAGCAATGGCGTAAAGTCTGAATCGCCACCTCCAAAACAGCCGAATTGGGATCAGCCATAGCAACGCCAGGAAATAACGGGAAAGTAATCATGCCAACCAAAATTGATTTACGTAAAAACATGATTTTCCTCGAATGGACTAGTTAAATTTATTATAGAACTTTCTTATAAAAAAGAGGAAACTCGACGATGAGGCACGTAATAAGCTTACTCCACTTATATTCTGATATGCCCATCACCAAAAATAACCCATTTATAACTGGAGAGTGCCTCTAATGCCATAGGACCACGAGCATGCAATTTTTGCGTGCTAATGCCAATTTCAGCCCCCATCCCAAATTGCCCGCCATCGGTGAATGCTGTAGACGCATTGACATAGACAGCAGCGGCATCTACTTGATTTAAAAAATAGTTAGCAGCCGCGTTGTCTTCCGTAATAATCGCTTCGCTATGACCTGAGGTATGAACGCGAATGTGCTTAACAGCCTCTTCTTTTGAAGAAACTGTTTTTATCGACATCTTATAAGATAAATATTCATGACCAAAATCATCAGGACCGGCTTGATGAAGCAATTTTTAGGGTAAACCGGTTCAAGCGTGCTGTAACTTAACTTATCGGCAAAGAGTTCAACATTTTTTCAGCAAGCAATTCGACTAAATGGTATAAATCATCTAAACGCTTTTCATGGATTATCAAGGTATCCAAGGCATTACAAACACTTACTCGTCTGGTTTTAGCATTGTTAATAATTAGACGACCTTTTTCTTTATCACCGCTAACATCAAAATAGGTATGAACAATACCAGCACCCGTTTCTATCACAGGGATTTTGGCATGTTCACGTACGTAATCGATTAAAGCCTGTCCTCCTCTTGGAATACAAACATCGACTAAATCGTTTGCTGTCAAAAGAACATTCATTGCCTCACGTTCTGGTGGCAATAAATAGATCACATCGGGGCTAATATCATGGCGACTTAAGGTCTTATTGATAAGCGATACTAAACATTGATTACTATAATAAGCCTCTTTACCACCTTTGAGTACAGATGCATTTCCTGTTTTAAAACACAAAGAAAAAACATCAATGGTAACGTTTGGTCTGGACTCATAAATAACAGCCACCACCCCCAGAGGAACAGAAATTTTTTGTATTCGTAAACCATTAGGTAGATGTTTTTCGTCGAGTATGCGGGTTTGCGGATGTTTTAAAGAAGCAATTAATGCAATATCAGAAGCGATCGCATGAATTCGCTCTTCCGACAAAAGAAGTCTATCGTATTTGGGATCGTGCTTATCCATTGCAGCCAAATCTTTCTTGTTTTCGGCAATAATTTGTTGAGTTTCCTGGCGTAAGGTTTTAGCAAGATCTAAGAGTACCTCATTGCGCTTAGCCTCACTTAATGACATTAAACTTTGGCTGGCTTCTTTTACCGCTTTAAGTGCCTTAATGATTTCCTCTCTCACTTAAAATCTCCTGGAAAATATGCAGATGGTCATAATGAATAAAGATAGGTTTATCTTTTTGCCCCAAATAATCAGCTAATTTATTAGCATCATATTTAGCCAAACCAATTCCTATTTTCTGTCCTTCCAAGGTCCGGATCTCTATGAGATCACCACGCTTGAAATCCCCGTCATATTTCTCTATCCCTACTGGCAATATACTCAGAACACGTTTATTTTCTCTTAACAGCTGGTATAAGCAGGGATTAATCGAAATGGAGCCTGTTCTTTTTTCGCTATTAAACGCAATCCATCTTTTTATATTTGATTTTCTCTTGGCAGGCAAAATAGTCGTACCAATTTGTTCTTGTGCGATAATTCGCGTAATCACGGAAGATTGATTGATGTTTGCTATATGAGTGGTAATACCAAGGCCGGACATTTTACGAGCTGTGCCAAGCTTACTAATCATGCCGCCTCGTCCATGCGTACTTTTTACTGCAGACACTTCAGGCCAGCCTTTTTCAGGTCCAATAATAGGAATAAATTCGGAGCCAGCAATATCCGGATGGCCCGTGTAAACTCCTTCCACATTACTTAAAATAATTAACTTATCAGCGTTCATTTGCGCTGCAATAAGACCTGCTAATTCGTCATTATCGGTAAACATCAGTTCTTCAATAGAAACACTGTCATTTTCATTAATAATAGGAATAATATTTTTTTGCTCTAATATTTCCCGCAGTAATCTGGCAATGTTTAAATAGTGTTGTCTGGTTTGAAAATCTTGTTTGGTCAGTAAAATTTGCGAAGCAAGTATTTTATGCATTCTAAACATTGCGGCATAAATATGAACAAGCTCAGGTTGCCCTAGTGACGCCAATACCTGTTTTTCAGCTATCGAACGTCCATATTGCCGTCCTAGCAGTTGTTGCGCTATTTTACGCCCAGAAGCAACTGCACCAGAGCTAACCAAAACAATACGGTGCCCGGCTTTCTGTAATTCTACAATTTGCTCAACCAGATGTTTCATGATTGGTTCAAACGGCGTTCCATCATTCGATAAGATAC
Organism: Legionella tunisiensis; assembly: GCF_000308315.1. Lineage (GTDB taxonomy): Bacteria > Pseudomonadota > Gammaproteobacteria > Legionellales > Legionellaceae > Tatlockia > Tatlockia tunisiensis. Next base: position 7,849 of record NZ_CALJ01000024.1, read on the forward strand.
TTTGTGTGCCGACCTTAATAACAATTTTCATAGTCACTATTCACTTTAAACTTTTTAAATGTGCCAGATTGATTTGGATTTAAACACCAAATGGCCAAATGATTTTTATTCAATTGACCATAGTATGAGAGAGTATCCCAAGTGATTTATGCGAGATATAACAATACCATGCATTCCTTATTAATTCATGACTCCTGATGAATGAAGCCACGCCACCTTTTGACTCAATATTGGACAATTAACACTATTCGCGCTTTTTTATATCATAAATTGATACTTATTTAAACACAAAGTATAATTAAAACTTTTTGCCGCTAGCCTAGTTTGTAACGACTTTTTAACTCTATTTATAGCTTTTGTTTTAACGTCTCAAATGCTCTGCGTAAACAAATTCTCTCCTACATAACTCGGGAGTTAAAAATCCCCGGGTTTTACCCGAGCTACGACAGAAACCTGCTTATCCAACCAAGTTTGCTCTGTACATGCCTTGATTTTTTCTGTAATGCTAAATCCAAGACTTTTCTAACATCTTTTTGTTTAAAAATTCAACTAATTCTTTTTATTTTTGACCCCTGTTATTTTTCTTAATTTAGCCAATCTTGCTTCCACTGCTTTTACTGAAACATAACAGGCCTTTGCGATTTCCTTAGAACTTAACCCTTGAAGCAGGTAATACCCCGTATGCGCCAGAGTATAGTTAAGATCGATATCTTTTCCGTCAACTTCAATCTGAATCGTTTTAATCTGGGTATTCTCGATAAAATAATCAATCTCACGATAAAATTCTTGTTGCATAAGAGCATTTTTGATCAACCCTAACTCTTTTAACGAAATCGCATGCGTTAAAGCAGTATCAATAATCTTTTTCGCCTTATCCCGAAAATAGAGAATAAAACGCTCAAGAATTTCCTGATGCTGTAAATAGAAATTATTCATTTCATAATTATCTTTAGTCGTCGCAAAATTGAAATGCTCTTCTTTGATTCCAGCGCTCTTGATAATGGTCACACCATGAGTAATATTGAAATTTTCTTTCGCATCGTCATAAACAGCCATCACAGGATTATCCTTGGGAATCGCATCCCAAAGAATAATCTCATGTTCAGGTTGAAAGGATGAAAGGTAGGTTGCATAGTCCTTATCGATACAATTCTTAAGCCAAGGATAGTTATTAGTCAGAAATATAAACTTATCATCTTGTGATAATTTATAGGAAAAAAAAGTCAAATCAAACGACTCAAATAGAGGTTGAGCGATTTTATCAATAGAGCGACAAACTATTTTAAGTTGTTTCTCACCTAGCTTGAGGAACTTTCGATCCCGCAATTTAGTTCTCCCTGTGATTGAGAAGAATAAAAAACTTTAACGAGTTTCTTATTGGTTTGGAAGAGACCGCTATGGGCTGTTATCTAAAACAAGTTAACTTGACTCTACTCCCCAATTGTAATTTTGCTACTGCTCCTAACAAGATAGGAAAGTTGGTATAGCCATGTCCAATTCCTTCTATTTTTGCAACAGGAATCAGGCTGTTTTGTGCAAACCGCTCCAATACCGGCTTGATTAAAGACGAACCATTGGGTTCATTGCCGCCAAGAAAATCACCGAATAAAATGGCAGCCGTATCTTTAAAAATAGATGCCTGGCATAAATGTTCTAGCATCCGATCAACGCGATAACCCCGCTCGCCTATTTCTTCTAAAAAATAATTTTGTTTTGCCCGTCAAGTTGCCATAGTGTACCAACACTTGTTTGTACCAGGGTTAAATTTCCTCCTGTTAAACTCGCCTCTATTATTTTGTCGTCTGCAGCAGGTTTATTAAGCGGCAAACCCGATAATACCATTTGCTCCACTTCTCCAAATAAAATTGCTTTTAATGAACGAATTGACTCGGGAGAAAATTTATCTCTTGCAAGCGCACCATGAATCGTTGGCCATTGCCACTGTTGCTCAAGAAACAAATGAATAGCGGTAATATCACTCATACCAACAAATAGTTTAGGAGGATTTACCGGAGTTATTTTACTTAGTTGTGGCAGTAACCGCATGCTTCCATAGCCACCGCGTACAGAAATGACGGCTTTGGTTGCTGAATTTAGTAACGCTTTTTTTAACAGATTGAAACGCATTTCATCTGTATTAGCACATAATAAGTCATTACCAAAAATAGCCTCATCAATAATGCAATTTAATTGCCATGACGCCAGCAACTCTTTCAGATTACTCAAGACCTCATCAGTACAACGAGAGGCAGGCGCAACAATTTCAACACTATCACCAGGTTTCAGCAAAGGTAATCGTTGCATAGTTAAATGCTCCTGCCTCGTCTAAAATGTTCAGTGCCTCGCAAGTTGTAATTCATAGAAGATAAATTGGCTAGACGTTACAACATCGCAAAGATCGATGATATCAGTCAAATTATAAGAGAGTACGGATTGCATTAAAAGGCACCCAGCCTTATTGTCGGCTTCAATTTAGCTCTATCTTGGAATATAATGCTTTTCTATCTTGTCTTCTAAGCATCATTTTCTTACGATCCGCCCGGAACATCCAGCACCATAAAAAAGTGTATGCGCTTTATCTTGTTGCTGCAGGCGAAATAAGTGCCGCGTTAAATACGCGTATGACCACTCTAATGTCTTAAACTCAAGTGCTGAGCAAAAGAGAGCTCTAATGAAGAAGAGATTCAACCATGCCTAAATTAAATAAGGGGAAAGCTAACACTCTTAAGCTGATTGTTTTAGATTATTTGCAAGGGGAATCTCTGAACAATACCAGAGAACGTCTGAAAAACGAATGTCTCGAGCTAAATTATCCTTGCCATGATCTCTTTCAATTCATTGTGTTAGAAGTAAAAGATAGAAATGATCCTCTTCTCTTGGCGATCTTGGACAGTCTTGACGTTAACAATGCTCCTGAAGAGTCCTATGAAAAACTTTTTGCCAACTCCAAAAATCTTTATGAGCTTTTGACACATCTTTATCATGATGGGCATCATCATCTCGGTTATTTATTAAAATTAATCGACAAAACAAAACCCTCCTACTTATGGACCCTTATTGCTGGCGCTATTTCAAGTATTGGTTTAGGCAGTTGGGCATATAATCGTGGCGCAGGACGCGCCATTCTTATTTGGATTGAGAGGAGTGCTCCACCATTCATTCATTGGTTTTCTAAAACGATCTCCATCTTACGTAATATTCCTCTGCTTGGAGTGATGTATAATAGTCTAACTCTTGGCTGGATATGGCAAAGCACTTTAGCCTACGGTACAACAACAAACCCACGTAAAGTATATTATTTATTCTTCGAAACACTCGCAAAAACACTAACCATTATCGCTTATCTATTAGCTCTTATGGCTATAGGGCATATGACTATCATTCCAACTTGCCTTTTTATTGGCAGTAGCTGCGTTGACGTAATAAAAAGCTTCTGCTCAATATTTATCAACTATAAACAAAAGAAAATGATTAGTAGTCTCGATGCACCTGACACATGGGCAAAAAAAGCTCAACAGATCAGGAGTATTAATTTAATTGAACGCTCTTCAGAAACCGTATGGGTTAAATTATTAGCAGCGGGCTCTACAACAATAACAGTTGCCTTCATGTGTATAGTCCCACCGAACCTCCTTCTAAGCGCCAGTTGTCTACTTGTTATGGCATTAATTTTTTTAGCCAAACACTCCCTTCTAGCAGGCGTTCACGAACTTTTTGCCGTGAAATTACAGCTTAGTATTAGTGAGATTGCTCCCCCACCGGTAGATGAGCCAGGCTTACGTCCATTAGTAATCATCGAAGAAGGCCCCGCATTTGAAGACGAACCAGCACCCATAAAGCAGATTGTGCTCAGTTTGGTAGACGGCGTAGCAAATGTCGCTGACAAAGTAGTGAATGGCAGCCCCACCACTATCCTTAGAAATCTTGGGGGTAGGAAATTCCCCCAAAATGGGGCATTCCAAGTGCCCCAATCTGGGATTGATGACCAGCCCCACCACCCTTCTCCGTTACTTAAGGTCCCTCCCGAGCAGAGCGGAGGCGAGGTGATAAGCGAGAACACCGGCCCCAGATTTGATAATTCCGATTAGATGCAAATCACTGGTGAGCTCCCGATACTCGAATCATCCTCAAAGCTAGTTTTTTCAACCGGCCTGCAGGAAGTACCTGTTCTACCTTTAAATATCGTTGCTATATTGACGTATTTGGAAATACAAAGTTCTTTTGGGAGTCCTGCTGGCTTTTCAGTCGCCAGAGATCGAAGGCTTAAGAGTTGTTCGCGGGTATACTTTATTGTTGTCATATTATTACTCAATTATTTAAATGGAACGAGATAATACAAGAATGCTGCTAAAGTGCAATCGCTTCAAATAATGAGAGAATTTATTAGCGAAAAACCTCCACTTTGAAGCCAGTGCCTCATTTGAAGGTTTTTTAGCCAAAGTAAGAACGTTAATCTTTGGCAAAAAATCGCCAAAGGATTTTGAGGTTGTAATGAAGCTTCCATAAGGGATTTCATCACTGTTTCTTTCAATCTAGGTACCGTAGGGTGTTTTATTTCCGTGGTGTTTGTCTGCTCCTGTTTAGGAGAAACGGCAACAGTCTCTGGTGCTAAATCCTTATAAACAGTCTTAGCATGATAATTAGCACCAAAAAAGCCAGCGCTTATACGAGGTGAAGTTTTATTATTGCTCATAATATTCACTCTATAGCTATCATTTGATTTCATCTTAACAAAAGTAGCTTAAGCGAGTATTAAGCACATAATTACTGAAAAAATTTATTTTTTGCCATCTCGGAATCCTGGTGCATGCGCATGCAAACCCCTTTGTTGAATAGAAAAAAGCCGTTGTTTTATTTTTTGTTCTCCTTTTATACTCCGGGCCTAACACTCCTGTTGGGCCTCTTCGGCTTTAGCCTCTAACAACCTTTTAAGCCGAGAGGCATCTTGTGGTGCATTCGCTTTTTCATCATTATCAAAATAACAATAAACTGCTTTTCCTTCTTTTTGCCAATTCATAATTTTTTCGGCATATTCAGCTAATTTGCAATCGTCATAAGCGCCTTTGTATGCCTCTACTTCCGGGCCATGCATACGGATATAAATAAAATGCGTTGTTACAATTTCAGGGGCTTGATAATTTTTATGATCATAGAAGCAAAGAGCCATTTGGTGAGTATTAAGCAAGTCATACAGTTCTGGGCAAAACCAACTTTTATGGCGAAATTCAAAAGTGTAGAGATATTTGTTGGGTAAGCCTTCTATAAATGCTTGTAGCCGAGGGATGTTTACAGGCCAGTAAGGAGGAAATTGAAATAAAATTGGTCCTAATTTTTCCTCAAAATGGCTAAACGCGTTTAATAGTTTTTCAACTGTCTCATTCGTGTCTTGTAGTCGTTTTATATGGGTAATATAGCGATTAGCCTTACAGGAAAAACAAAATTTTTAGGCGTTAATTCTAACCACGCTTTTATATTTTTTCTTTTGGTATTTGATAAAAGCTATTATTAAGCTCCACAGAGTCAAAGGTTGTCGCGTAATAAGGCAAAACATCTTTAGGTTTATTTTTCTGGATAAAACACGCCGATCCAACCATTATAACTCCAACCGGAGGTCCCTATATAAAAATGGTTCTGCTGCACGAAATATCCCTATAGTTGTGGCTATTATATTTAATATAGACAAAGGTATTAAGACGATCTCTCACTGTATTCGAGATGACATGAAGGACATACATCAATCCGTCTGATACATCCCCTCAATCACCTTGAAATTAAAGCGATTGAAAATGACAACAAGGGGCAGCATCGAAATCCATCTTCAACTTTAGTGAACAGACTGAAAAATCGGAGGCAACAACAGCCTGGTAGCTTACAGTGGTCGTAAATTTTTTACACTGGCACCCGGACTACGCTCTGTAATCCGGTGACAATTAATAGGTCTTACCCTAAACCATTCTAGGGCTATAATCCTGGTCTTCACCTTCCATACAAGCAGACACCCAGGTAGTTCCGAGGCGAGTAAGCACTTCAATTCCTTGAACACATGCATTAATAGGTGTCATTATTGCAAGCGAAAGAGATAAGGATAAATCCACACTGGTATCAAGGAAACACTCTTGAGCGTGCAGAGGCTTGGCTATAATGACATTAGCAATGCAATTTAGAGCATTTTTTACTGCTTGCAATGCGTGATACAGTGAATGAAATCCTGTTTCAAATGGGCTGCCTACTGTATAAAATAGCCCTCCAAGAAAGTCACCTACATCTTTATATTTATTAAAGAATCTATTCATAAAATACTTTGGTGAGGGAAGAAGATGCTCGAGTCCTGTTACCTCATTAGCAAATTTTTTAAACCAATTTTTCTTTGATAAATCGTCTTCTATTTCTTTTCCTGTAATCCAACAAGAAGCGATTTTAAATACTAATTCAATTGCAGAACATAACATATTAATGGGTGCCATTATTCCCATGGCGAGCCCTAATGCAAGGTTTGCACTTAGATCAGAACAGGCTTCACCAGCAGCAATAGGTTTGCAAATAGCTAAATTGCCTACCGTACGCAGAGCGGACCAGATGGCTCGTGCAGCATAAAAACAGACCGCCAAGCCATTTGCTATTGGGAGATAAATAGGCTTGGCTAACCCCTTCCAAAACTCACTTGTGTTTTGATAAGGAGTAAGCAATCTCTCCGGACTAAAGTAATCTGGCTTTGGTAGAAGTCCCATCTCTTGCAAGTTAGCAGCTTCTTGAGCGAAAGAAGTCATTTTTTCTCCTGACTATTATTTTGTATTAAATTCGCACTCAGAATACACTAGTGAGCAACTAACCGGCAATTCGCTTCTTTGATTTCTTCCTTATTGACGGTTAGATAAATAACAGCAGGTAATTTTTCGTATTGTTACTCAAAAAATAGTTTTCAAACCGTATTAATTAAGTACAATTATTCCCCCGTAAATTTTAGAGAGAAATCCGATAATGGGTATTAGAAAAGTTCTTATTCTTGCTAACGGAACAATTTCGGTAACCCAAAAAACTTGATAGAGAAGGATTTTTCGGCTTTTTAATTTTCGTAACGCAGCGACCTGGTTGATGTTTGATCCGAGTAATTTTATTAATCAATTAGCTGAACATTGCAAGAAGAGCATCAACTTATTCTTGATGGTCCAGGTACCGATTTTACTAATGATAAAGGCTCGATAGTTAAATCCATCAGCGCTTTAATCGACGGACATATAGGTGATAGCGGCATTAATACTAATTTTGAAAAATAAAACGATTCTTAAAAAACAGGCTGAGGAAGCAACATCGGCAGGTGACACATTAATCGTTTGTGGTGTCGGCTGGAGTCGTGGCGCATTCCTTCTGCTTCAAATGAAGGAATGGCTTGAAGAAAGCACCCTGGAAAAACTATCAACGTAGACGCTGTTTACCTTCATTGCATCGACTCTGTAGCAGGTGGCCCAACAGACCGATTACGATATCTTCTCAAAGAACCGTCGTACTACCGGAAGGCACCCATCCATTTAGAGATACATAGCTATTTGTCAAACACAGGTAATCTTAATGTGTGGGCCTATATCATGCAGTATCTTCCTGCAAAATATCAGATAAATACCCCCTTTTTAGTGGGATTCTTGATAAGACTAAAAGTGCAACTCACACCGTATCTGGAGTAGCCTATAAGCATCACTCGATGAACTGGTTATTTCCCGCCTCTCATGAAGCGCTCGTGGGTAAATCAAATAATAAGATTGAACGATGGGCTGGCGATCTGGTTTTGGCTAATATTGTGCGTCATTTTATGGAACTTTCTTTTACGTTGAATGACCCATGGGCAAAGAAAAACTAAAGAGGGGGCAAACAGCATTAGAACAGTTACGTCAATGTAATCCTACACTCACAAGCTGCAGAAAATATTTAGATTTCGAACAGCCAGAAACGATTCTCTTGGGCAGAGAGCCAGCCGAAAGTGACGAGATGACTTCATGCCTCAGTATGAGCGAGTTTACTTTGTAAATAAGGCGTTGGGTACAATTTGTTCGATCCATCCGCGTACATGGCTTACTCGTGGAAACCACGATTTTTCGCCGTAGGCAGCATTGCCGCTGCCATTTGAATTAATCCCTACAATAGCCCAGCCATTTTCAGTTTTAATCCACGCGGGACCACCACTATCTCCCGAGCCAAGAATAGCTGAAAGCGCGGAAACAGGCTTAGTAATTCCATCTTCAGTAAACGGATTAGCGAGCGAACCATCTTCTTTAGGTAACCAAATCCCTATGTAATTGCCGGCATCTCCTTTTCTGGGTACAGGCTCAACAGCCTCTTCAACCGTTTCAATAAGCCCTTTGCCAGCAGCTGGGCGATTGTCGGTGTCAATCGACGTATCCTGTCCCTTTTACCAGCGCCGCGCCAGCCATAACCAATAAACGTTAGCATCTTTCCTTTTTCATTATTTCCTGCATAAAGCACCGGCTGAGCTCCGGCATCTGTCACCTTCTCTTTCAAACGTACTATGGCAAAATCATAGCCAGTTCGAGTAACAAGATCGTCGTTCCATAAAGGATGCAAAAAAACGGCATCACCATGATATTCTGTACCATCGATGGTCTGGTAAATGTAATAAGAGGCTTTGATACCCTCTGTAAACAAATGGCCTGCCGTTAAGACATAGCCACGCCCCTTATAGTTTCCAATCCATGATCCAGAACCCGATCCTTCATCCCCTTCAAGGAAAATCAAGGATGCGAATTGTGGTTCTAAAGCCAGTGCTTCAGCTTTTTTAAAGCCAAATTTTTTGTAGGTACTCTCCAAAATAATGACAGGCCAGGCAGGTGTCGCCACTATCAAGATAGCCACGCTAATAACGAATGCAACATAAAATCGCTTAAACGATTTCATCATTATCTCCGCATTGGTATCGGCAGAAAATTGCTAGATTTTTTGCTTTTTCGGCATGAGGCAAATCGCTTCTATCGATCAATTTATCTATAGATTTAATATAGAACATAATGATCTGTTATTTATCTTAAAATTATTTGATATCATGTGATAGACAATCAATGATAGAAAGAGAGAGTTATGCCAGCAACACGCTACATCTTCGTTCCAGAATTAACAACGTTTTATGATGAAAAAGACTACCCACAAAGAATTGCAGCAGCGATAAAGAAGGCTATCTCTCAACAGTATTTTGTGGCACACCCAACTCTGCAAGAGGCCAGCAACCCCAAATATTCTCTATTTAGAAACCGATTTTCAATGGGAGGTATCCTCGAAATACAGGGAGAAAATGAGAGTGACTTAAATCCGGATTATATCTCCCGCTGTTGTACAGATAGTTTGGCTTTATCATCAGACGAACAAAGGGTGAAACAGCTTTCTAGCTTTATTAAAAGAGTACATGTTAAAGGATTCGCACTCCCTTTTACTGAGTTAGATATCAAAAAACGCGAAGCTGCTCAAATTGCATCATTCAATTCAATCGATGATTCAGCATTACAACTTACACAACCTCCATTATTGTATTTAAAAAAATCCGTCCAGAGCTACTTTTTTTGTTATTGACCGATTATCAATTTTTTCTCAACTTTGAAAACTGGCGTCACTATAATGCCAGAGAACCCAAAGGGAGAGGCTGTGTGTATGATTTATTTCATGCAACAACAACGCTCTGTGAGCGTTTAACAACGCAGTCAAATACCGACCTTACTATGGAAGAAATACAAGCATTACATAAGCAATTGAGCGAGAGTGTTTTTGCTAATTCAGTAGAGGATAAACGAGGGATTTTTAGAGAGAGTTATACTGCCTTCCCTCTGCACCATGATGCAGTAACAGTTGCTGGTATTAAAGAATTATTACAGCGAATCAAATCCGATAAACAAGCAGAAGGATTTAGAATTGGTTATTTTAAGAAAAGTCTGATTGTATCAAGCTTTTGCCGCCATATGTCAAACCTTATCCAGAAAGAAGAACCCTGGAAAAAATTTCCCTCAGCCGAAGATAGCGTATTAACGCCCGAGCAGCTAAAAGAATTAGAAGTATTCGAAAAATCAGAATTAGAACGATTCCAAGCATTGGCAATCAACGAGACTGTCAAATCAAAGAACATCCCAGTTGAAGAGGCAGAAGCCATTATCAAGGGATTTTTGCACGACTTTACTCCTGATAAAAGAGTGGCAAAATCCCATTTCTGGGCTAACCTTAAATATTATTATTATGATTTATCAATTAGTTATATAAATTCTTCGCCCAAGGCAGAGTACCAGTATGATCTCAGCTCTGCCAGATCTCATGCACTGGCAAGTGCCGGAAATGTTACTCCCTCTGCTGTTAATATCCAGGATTTCACTGAACAGGAACTTGAGGATCTGGCGAAAAAATCTATGAAGAGATTCAGAATGGAGCGAACATTCATCTCTTTACTCCCGAACCCACTCTGGCGCTTACATGGGCTAAAGAGGCATTACAGAAATATAATCGTGCTATTCCCAGTGCTAAAAACGCTGAAGAAGTAATACAGATCGTTGATGACTTAACTCATGAATTGGAGATTTTACATCTATTCCATGATGTTAATTGCCGTACTAATTATTTATTAATGAATTTTTTATTTTTAAGGCAATCAATTAAATGGGCAACTGAATTCAACCCGAACCGCATGGATGCCTATAGCAGCACGGAACGTGTACAGCAACACAAACAAGCTATTTTCCGCACCGATCACATCATAACGAATCAAGAACAGCTGGCTAAGTATAATCAGCGGCTTGACCTTATTTATTTAGCCACCCTATGTCGTTTGCAAACAGTTCAATATACCCCTACCGAGTTAAGCAAAATACAAGTCGATGAACAATACGCAAAGATCGCGCAACAACTTATAGAGAAACTGGACGAGTTCGAAAAGGTTTTCCAAGCGGCGCTTAATACGAAAATAAAAAATATGATTTACAACTGCACGCACAACCAGCCGTTACATCGCAATTCTTTCCTGTACCGCCAGAATATACACGATTCGTTAAAGCCTTTAAAACAATTGCAATCGGATTATGATATACGCACGTTCTTTACCAGTGTTGCCGATCTTCGTTCTGTAGCAGAAATTCATGACGATCTAAAGGAGTTGCAAACCCTGTCAGGATATAACGCACAGTGGTCATTATCAGAAATACCTCGTATCAAGAGCAAATTGGAAAGTTAACATTGCGCAGCTTGCTGATGAAGTCGGCATTCATCCCATTTAACCTTTGAATGAGAACTATTTTTTCTTATATAACGCTTTTGAAGACTAGAGGCTGCCTTTAAAAACTACTTGTTTTAAAGGCAGTCTCTATTTTCATAACAGACGCCAGATTGGCTACGAGATTCTCCAGACAATCTGGCCAGGGGAATTTGCTAGACCGCTAGCTGGCATTTTCTCGTAGGAAAGACTCAGTGTGCTAATGTCGTACGGTATACCTGCTAAATCACCTGCACCAGTCCAAAAACTACAGTAGTTTTGCGCTGAATAAAATTTGACAAGTTCATTGTCACAGGTATAAGTGAGTGTAATACCTATTCCGATATTATCTTGACTTCCATAAAAAACATTTGAGGTAGTTTTAGCCGGAATAGTAGTCGGGATTGTGCTCTCTGAAAAAAAACCATAATAAATGATGTGATTTTTTAATACGCAATTATGGTTAGAATCATTCTGTATACTGATACCTAACTCTGAGCAATCCGCGAACAATATTGTGGAAGTAAATAACAGGCTTGACGCAACTAGCAATCGTTTCATCGTTCATCCCTTAATTATAGTTTTTATTAAAAGTCGCCATATCCTACATGAAGGGAGATAAATGCAGCAAGCTAGTTAATAATTATCCATCACCCTTGTAATCCTCTGACAATCATTGCAAAATAAAAATTCTCGTTATCTTTTAAAAAGATATCACCAATCACCTGGCGAAGCTCATGCTAGCAAAACGATCAAAAAAAAGGAATTAATAGATCTGGGCCGCGATTTTTACTCTCAAGAAGAGTATGAACAATGTTTAAGACTATTGTTTAAAGTAAATAAATTATTCGGTTCATTTAAACAGGTAGTCAAACTACTCAAACTTTTTCCTAAAGATGCAACTTTAGTGGATGTTGGTTGCGGTGGGGGCCTGTTTTTGCTCCATCTCAATCGCTATTACCCTACTATGCGCATGTTAGGTTTAGACACCTCTGCAGAAGCAATCAAATTAGCGCAAAATGAATTAGAACAATGGCAACAGAGGAAGCGCAACATCATCACCAATCTTGAGTTTCAGCTACAACACCAAGCTGAATTGACGTTAAAACAAGACAGTGTCGACATCATTTTATTAACCTTGGTTTGCCATCATTTCGACGATGAGGAATTAATTGAATTTCTAATTAAGGCAAGCAACGCTACACGTAAAGCGGTCATCATTAATGATATTCATAGACATTCAGTCGCTTATTGCTTCTATAAACTGCTAAGCCCTTTATTCGGTAATCGATTAATTACTCAGGATGGACTCACTTCTATCCAGAAAGGATTTACCCGCAGGGAATTAGAACGTTTATTACAGCAAGCAAATCTTCATAATTATCAAATTAAATGGCATTTCCCTTTTAGGTGGAGCATTCTCATTTTGAAAAATAATGGATGAAAATCGATGAAGTTGGATGCGCTTATTATTGGCGGAGGACCTGCCGGTGCGACAACCGCATTATTACTTGCTAAAGCAGGCTGGTCAGTAGGTCTAATAGAAAAAAAACGCTTCCCACGCAGAAAAGTGTGTGGTGAATTTTTATCAGCTACGAATTTACCTCTTTTACAGAAATTAGGAATTGCAGAATTTTATCTTTCCCAGAGCGGCCCAGAAATACGGCGTGTTGGCTTATATACCGCCGATACTGTATTAACGTCTGCAATGCCTCCTGGTGATTCTTCAATTACCAGATGGGGTAGAGCTTTAGGACGAGAACATTTAGACACAGCACTACTTCATGAAGCGCAAGCCCATGGAGCACATATTTGGCAACCAGCAGAAGCAAAAGATATACAGCCTAAAGCAAATGAGTTCGTCTGTACGTTTAGAGAAGATAATGCAACCAAAGCGATCAGCGCGCCTGTTGTTGTAATGGCAAATGGTTCTTGGGAAAAGGGGATTGGGCAACCAGATATTAAAGACCATCAATCATCCGACTTACTGGCATTTAAGGCACACTTTTTAAATGCAAATTTACCTTCCGATTTAATGCCCTTACTGGCATTTCCAGGCGGATATGGAGGGCTCGTTCACAGTGATAATCGACGAGTTACACTTTCATGTTGTATTCGACGCGATACCTTGCATAATCTGAGATTAGAACATCCAGGTTTATCAGCGGGCGAAGCTGTCTTGCAATACATCAAGGCCCATTGCCGGGGCGTACGAGAGACCCTTGCTCATGCAGAACGCCAGGGAAATTGGCTTGCTGTCGGTCCCATTCGCCCAGGTGTTCGCTACTGTTACAAGGATCACAGATTTTTTGTTGGTAATCTCGCTGGCGAAGCACACCCCGTTGTTGCCGAAGGAATTAGTATGGCCCTGCAATCTGCGTGGCTTCTTTCCCAAACCCTAATCGCTCACAAAAACGAGATTCTGACAGGCAGGGGATTAAATAACGCCGGCGTCGATTATACCAAGCAATGGCACAAACATTTTGTAAAACGTATCCATGCCGCCGCAGTGTTTGCTCAGTTGGCAATGATGCGCCCCTGGGCCAATTCTCTATTGTTACCTATTGTCAAACAATTTCCAGGTATTCTGACTTTTGGTGCGAAACTAAGTGGTAAAATCCAGCAGGTCTTGCCAATCGAGTAATGCACTTAAAATTTGACACCCCTTCTCCGCCATTGCGGAGAAAGACTCACGTAGTGAGCGTTACATTTAGGCAGAGATCAAACCATCCCATAAATAGCTCGATGCTTATACTATATGATAATAAATTATATAATTAATTATATGGAATAAGCCTATGCTTCGGTCTTTGATAACGCCATAAGCTGAGCTATGCAATCGCTAAGGACTCCAATGATTAATTATACAGGAACTTACACTGACCAATATCAATTAACAATGGCGCAAGTTTATTTTTTGAAGGGACACACAAATCATTTCGCTGTTTTTTGATTATTTTTTCCGTGTGCTTCCCTTTGCTGGCGGATATGCTATTTTCGCCGGTTTGGACGATCTGTTAGACATTCTAGTCAATCTTCGTTTTGATGAATTAGATCTTGCTTTTTTGCATGAACAGAAAATGCATCCTAAATTTCTTGATTATTTGAAAAATTTTCAATTCAGCGGAACCATCTATGCGGCTGTTGAAGGCGACCTTATGTTCCCTACCCGACCTGTTATTACTGTTGAAGCACCCATCATTGAAGCTCAAATAATTGAAACTCTTTTATTAAATATAATTAATTTTCAATCTCTTATAGCAACAAAAGCCAGTCGTATAAGACAAGTAGCCGGAAAGCGACAACTCATTGATTTTGGTTTGCGAAGAGCACAAGGCCCTGGCGGCTATTATGCCAGTCGTGCGGCTATAATCGGTGGGTTTGATACCTCCAGTAATGTACGCGCCGGACGGGATTACCATTTTCCCGTTGCAGGTACAATGGCTCACTCCTTTATCCAAAGTTATGACAGTGAATTATTAGCTTTTCGCGACTTTTCCGAGATCTGGCCGGATAATTGTATTCTACTCGTTGATACCTACAATACGCTAACGAGCGGTGTACCAAATGCCATTACAATCGCCAAAGAAATGGAAAAGCGCGGCTGTCGCTTGAAAGGAATTCGCTTGGATAGTGGTGATTTAGCCTGGTTGGCAAAAAACGCGTCAAATGCTTGATGATGCCGGGCTTGATTACGTAAAAATTACTGCCTCAAACCAACTGGATGAGTTTATCGTCAAAAATTTACTGGACCAAGGCGCGCCAATTGATTCATTTGGAGTAGGTACTAATCTGGTCATAGGCGCACCTGATGCCGCTTTGGATGGGGTTTACAAACTGGCTTTTGTTAACAATAAACCCTGCATCAAGCTTTCTGACACCCTGGCAAAAATAACCATCCCTTATAAGAAGCAAGTATTTCGCGTATTGGAAACGGATAACACGTTCTGTGCTGATGTTATCGCGCTTAGAACGGAAAAAAGCCAGCCACGATGTACCATCCTTTCGAACATTCGAAATCATTTTTCTATAAAAGATTATACCCTGGAGCCTTTGCTGCATAAGGTTATGGAAAAAGGCCAACGTCTATTGGCAACCAAGCCCTTTAACGACATAGCAAAATATAGCCAACAGCGTATAAATCAATTGCCTCAGGAATACAAACGATTCAGCAACCCTCATCGTTACAAAATCGGGCTTAGCGAACAGTTGCATCAACTACGCAATCAATTAATTGCAGAACACAGAAGGTAGTTCCGATGAAGACCTTAGTTATCTTGGACATGCAAAATGATTTTATCCCAGGAGGGGCACTCGCAGTACCTCATGGCGATTTGATCATCCCTATCATTAACCGATTGCTCAAATACTTTGATCTGATTGTTGCAACGCAGGACTGGCATCCTCCTAATCACAAGAGTTTTGCATCCAACCATCCTGGTAAAAAACCGTTTCAAACGATCAAGTTAAATGGAATAGAACAAATCCTGTGGCCAGATCATTGCGTCCAGGGAACAATCGGAGCTGCATTTCCTTCGAAGTTAAATACTACCCCCATTGAAGCCATTTTTCGCAAAGGAACAAATGCGGACATAGACAGTTATAGTGGATTTTATGATAATCAACATAAAAGAAGCTCTGGTTTGGCTGGCTATCTGCATGCCAAGGGAGCCACAGCACTGTATTTTTGTGGCTTATGCGCTGATGTTTGTGTCTATTTCTCCTTGAAGGATGCGCTTGCAGAAGGCTTCCACTGTTATTTGATTGAAGATGCCACCTGTCCTCTTAATGAAGAGGACTTTAACAAAACTAAAAAGCAAGCTCTTTTGCGTCTAGGTGTGAAGATGGTAAAAAGCGAGCAATTTATTCAGTAATATTACCTTCGTATTCCATTAAACTGGAATCGACTGATTCTATCCACCCTACAATACTACTCTTCTAAATTATGATTGCCTTAGCTGCAGATCACAGTATTGACGAATTATTCAAAACCATGACAGTATAAAATTTCCAACCTCAACCTCGTTCAAGGAGTGAACATGCCATTTGCAGACGGATCAAAAGCGGCTTTTCTGAAAGATCTAACAAACAAAGGGATTTCCCATAAGGTAGAAACCTGGACCAACTACATGGAGAATGTCGTAAAACGTAAAGCAGTTGTTATTCAAGTTGACAATGAAAAGCAAGTACAAGAAGTCATGTGGGCCGTTAAAAAACAAAACGCCCAACATTCTGACCACAAAATCAGTGTAAAAGGGACAGCGGGATGGGCCGATAAAGAACCAAGCTGGTGCTGCTTCCCTTGGGCAAAAGCACAAGAGCAACGTTACAATGAATCTTTTTCCTTTTCAGAAGGCTCTGTTGCTGACGTCATTATTCGCTTTAGTCCGACATACCAAAATGTAAAAAACTGGGTGAAATGGAACATACTCCTCCAATGGATTCAAAAAACCCTCTTGATTACCTTAGAGTTTACGAAATTTTAGTCACAGCAGGCGTACAAATTGCTAAACTTGCGCAAAAACTTAGGAATTTTGGCCTTTCTTTAAGAACCGTCAGCATGCTTTCCTGGGCTAGTGCCGTCGGTTTAGCAGGCACAGGAGGGCATGGAACAGGCCGTGATGAACCGGCTTTCAGTGGCCAGATTACTGGATTACGACTATGTGATCACGACGGAAATATCCGTGAAATAACCATTGACGACGAAGATTTTGCTACCTTGTCTGCCGCCCACTCAGGTGCATTAGGTATTGTTCTTAGCATGACGATGAAAAGTCGTTGAAGCATTTAACCTGAAAGAGACTATTCGTAACTTCCCTGATGCAAAAACGATGGGACCTTATCTAAGTAAACTCTTGGCGGAGAATCAATATTTTAGTTTAATTGGTGTTGGAGTCGGCACGTCCACTCCACTGGATGAGTTATCATCACAAGATAAATGGCAAATTCGTTTGTGGAATCACACCGACGAAGCACCTACTCAAAAACTTAACCCGCCTTATGCTGCCGATGCCCGCTCTTTGGCACAAGAGTTAAGTGTAAGAGTCGGCGACTCTGTTCAGGAATTCCTCCTGGACTCTAAACTGATAAAACTCCTACCCTACTATTTGTCGCTCGCTGCTACAACGATAACAGAAATGCGCGGTACTGAACCAATTGTTGATCACGAAAACAATATTACTCACTATCAGGCTGCTTTCCCCAAACAAATGCGCGACACCAGTTATATCTTACCCGTTAAAGATGATGAGGCTGGTGATGTGCTTGCTGCTGTTTTACAAAAAATTGAAGATTTAACAAAAGCTGCGATAGAACGAGGCGAATGCCCTGTCACCTACGCCGTTTACGCACGTTACATCAAAGGAAGCAATGGTGGGTTGTCTACCACATCAACCAGTTCGGAAGAGGAGCATATTCTGGCAATCGATATAGTCACTCATCCCAATGCACCTGGAATTGCTAATTTTGAGAAAGAATTGCTAGCTTATTTTTCGGAAATTGGCATTAAACCACGTTTCCATTTAGGCAAGAATTTTCCCTTTGGCATTCGAAGCTATACTGATTTTCTAAAGCCTGAAGCCATCGAGCAATATAAAGAAGCCTTAATAAAATGGTATGGAAGTGAAGAAGCACTGGAAGCAAGTCCTTTCGTTACTCCTTACTTTAGACAGATGTTGGATAAACAACCCAGTATAGAGTTATTGCATTTCGAACAGCCAGAGCAAGAAGCACCAGACCATTCGCATGAGGATTGTGCATCCTTCCTGGAGAACTTGATTCCAGCAATAGAATTACTTCCCATACCTGGTAAAAACTCAAAACAACTAAAAGATGCTTTTATAAGTCAATGTCGAGAAGCGCTACTCGCACTAAAAACAGAACGAGCAGAACAGCCATTAGAGGATTCTCGTACGACTGCATTGGTTTAAGCCATATCGGGCCAGGGATCTGGCCCCAACATCAAATGCTACTATTCAATACAGTGTTGCGGCTGTTCAAGCCTTGGGCCCGACAAGGTGCCGTTGGGCAAAGCGCCCAGCCTTGCTGGGTACAACAATGGCATAGCATGTTGATAATGGATTTATATCCTCGGCGCTTGTGTTTCGATGGGTTCGACTAATTTATTCATACCAGCCAATGACATCGCTTTTCTTTATTTTATCGCTTTTAAATAAAGATATTTGGCGATATTGCCAGAATGGAGTGATAGTAGGCATAGCAGCCTCTCTAACATTAATAGGTTGATTTTATACCATTTTTCTTGCAAATATATTAAAAAGAGTCATTTTGTTCTAATAAAATTCAATATTAGGGATACCCATTATAATTGTCTTCCATATCAATAGGATTGTTTCCTCAGTCCTCCAGTCCAATTGAGCGCCTCTATTTTCTTTTTTAAAGGATTCTGCCATACCTTAAAAGTAAGTAAGTAATGAATCATCGCTATGATCACAATACAGTTAAGGTTTTATGAGGAATTAAATGATTTCCTACCCTTAAAAAAGCGGAAAATACGCTTTCCACATACTATTGTTCAGCAAAGTACTATTAAAGACATCATTGAATCACTTGGGGTTCCTCATACAGAGATCGAGCTAATTTTAGTCAATAGAAAATCGGTCGATTTTAATTACCTGGTTCAAGAGCGCGATGATATCTCTGTTTATCCGGTTTTTGAGACCTTCGATGTGGGTGAACTTATACGGCTTCGCGCGAAACCATTAAGAAAACCTCGTTTTATTTTAGATGTTCATCTTGGCAAACTTGCCAAGTATTTGCGTTTACTTGGTTTTGATGTGGTTTATGAAAATGATTTATTGGACGAAGTAATCGTTCAGCGTAGCAAAAATGAGAGACGTATTGTTTTAACTCGTGATGTAGGCCTGTTGAAAAACAAAGCGATTACGCATGGCCACTGGATGCACCATACCGATCCCAATCAACAGGTAGAAGAAGTATTAAACCAATTTCATTTAACAAAGCAATGCCATCCATTTACGCGTTGCTTAACCTGTAATGGACTATTAAAGACAGTGAAGAAAAATAAAATTATTACGGAGATCCCGCCGTTAGCCCAAAAATATTATCAATCTTTCATGCAATGCCAGACTTGTAAAAAATTTATTGGGAAGGCTCCCATTATCATAAATTAAAAAGTTGGATTGTAAAAAATGGACTGTATCCTGATATTGTCTAATGAAAATCAGCTAGTTGGTTAACATCGATTGGCGTATTGCATCCATTCTTTGTGCAGTTTCAATTCCTTTAACAGGCAATCCAAATGGTTCTAATAATCCTACCTGAACAAGAACACTTGCTTGATCCCAATAGATATGTTCATGGGTAACTTTTCCATGCGAAAATCCTACAATCACCACCAAAGGAATTTCAATTCGTTTTCCTGTTGGGGCGATACCAGGTAGCATCCAGCCTATTTCGGTCGTGTGCGTACATTTAAAGATAATTTCATCGACCAACTGGTGCTCATCAATAGTTCGTGAAATAGGCGTCATTTCAGTATCCGGGGGGAAAAATTTTCCCGACAGAAGGAACATACTATAAAAGTTGCGAACCTCTTCGATACCTATCCCACCCAGTGTTGTGGGAATATTGTTTAAATGGGGTTTTGAGGACATCGTTGCTAAAGTGGTATTTAAATCGTTGTGGAGTTCTGCATCAACATGACGTTGAAAGGCATCGAGAAGTGCTTTCTTTTCTGCTGATAAGGTGGTCATTGCTATTTTCCTTTAATTAATGATAATTCCTTCCGAGTGAAACGCTGCTGCCCGAAGAACAACTGCGCAAATTATCATTTAGTATAGCCCTTACAGGGAAGAGGGAATAAACAGAGCTATCGGCAAACCATCGATAGAATTTATAAATGTCTTGATTATTTCACTTCATAGATTACAGAGTCTATTCTAAAACTGGTTTTGCTTTTATGGCCATTACTTACTGCTAAATAATCGTGGCCATTTAAAGTAAAATAGCTAGCATCGGTTGCTCCGCTAGTTGGAAACTCAGTAGTTAAATCGAACCTGTTTCCATTCCAGACATAAATTTGCGATTTCAGCTTTACGTTATTATCAATTTGATAATTAATCTTTACTAAATAGACTAGTCCCTTACGCTCAAAAACAATAAAACGGCGCCCACCTTTTCCTTGGATCGTTTGAAAAAGCTCAAATTTCATACCATTCCATTGATAAATAGCCGAATCGCCACCCAGGTTGGCAACAGCAAGGTAATGTTGATTATTTAGGGTAAAGAATTTGATATCACGCGCATTCGGCGCGGTAATATTCTGTACTGGATTAAATTGTTTACCATCCCATTGATAAATGACTGACGTTTTCCCTGCGCCGTTCGCTGCAGCAAGATAATGTTTACTCTTTATCGTAAAAAATTCCCAAGTGAAGATACCGTAGGTTGGAATCGATTGAATCGCAGTAAATTGCTCACCATTCCATCGATAAATGACAGAATTTGTATTGAAATCGGGACCACGTTTTCCAACCTTTGCATAATTTGCGACAGCCAGATACGTTGTATCCTTGATTTTAAATGAGGTCCACTCTTGTGCGGCATTCGTGGCTATATTTTGTATGGGAGTAAATTTACAGCCATCCCATGTATAAATCGTTGAATAAGTACGTATATATGGACCGCTTCCTGCGCGCAGATTAGCCAGAGCAATAAATGATTTTTTATCAATTTGAAAGTATTCAAGATCGCGTCCGCCATGCGATGGAATTTTTTGAAATACACGAAATTTAGAGCCATCCCAGCGGTAAATTAAAGAATAATGATCACTATCGCCACCATCTAAACCGGCATTTCTCCCAGGCAAATCTTTTGCGAACTGAGCTACTGCCAAAAAAGACTGATCTCCCATGTCAAAAAATCGATAGAACGAGCTGCACTGGTTGTTAATTTTTGATAAGGGACTAATTGGAGTTCAGAAATAGTATTAACTTTCGCAAATAGAGTGATAGGAAACAATAACAATAAAAAAGTCGAAAACTTTTTAATAGATGTACGTATCACTCTCTACTCATCCTTATCGTAAACTACCGCTGAGTATATAAAACGATTTCAGTTTTTACTATTTAATCGGTCTGATTAGAGACTATTGGCCGCCACTTAACCAGATAGGCGCTTTAGGCTGGTTTACCAGCGATTCATCACTAGTGAATCGCTGGATTATTACTGGGATAAGTTAATATCCCTTGTGGAAATCCAGTAGTTACGCCTGGAATACTAATATCATTGTAATTCCATTTTTTCGCAGCGAGTTCACCTGTCATCCAAAATGCGACGGTATTTGATAACATTTCTGTTGGTTCTAATAATGAAAATTTCAAGCGCATTAAGATATCTTGCATTTTCGGTTGCGAGGAGTAAGCATAGTCACCAGGGATTACAGGGCGTTCAGGCAAAAAGATGGTTGGAATGTTAGTAAATACTGCCTGGGCAATAGCCGTACGATTATGCCTGCCTCCCCATACATTATCATTGTAATAATTAAAATCTGCTTGCGACAACTCTGCTTCGCCGAGTGAAGGTTTTACAGCCGCATAAGGCGTTATATAAATTCTGTCTGCTGGTAACGTATTGTTTGATAGTGCTTCAACAAGCGGTACTAACCAATTACTGCCTTTAGTCACCCCCGCAGAAACATTGGTGCCGGCAACAAAACGAATAAGTACTTTTGCATTGGGCCAATCAATGTTTAATTTTGATACTTTATCATGCAGTTCATTCATGCTTTGTAATGCCGTCAGCATGAATGTGCCAACCATCACATTGTTAAAAGGAATAGGATACGTTTTATTGCCATTAAGAAAATTATTCTGTAATGATGATGCATCAAATGCTTGCTGGCCATCCAATACGTCACCCATATAATTACCCGCCATAGAGCAGGCATAATCGATCATGTTATGAATGGTGGTTAAATGGGGTTTCCAGGCGGGTGCGCTAACTTGGTCTAACCAATTATGGCTTGTTTGCATATTAATTGCTTTTACTGCCTTAATATCTTTCATAAAACATCCATTTGTGACTTCCATTGACTATCAACCATTCGCTTTAATTTTTGGCTAAATACATAAGTGCAGGACCAATATGCGAAATAGCGGTCATCTCAGTAAAACCGGAATTGGGTGAAGTACGCATAAGTTGCTTCAGAACCAGTTTGCGATCACTATCATAAATATAGAGTGTAGAGTTGATGAACATGATCAAGGAGCCTTTATTTTGTTGTACCAGGCTACTATTTTGTTGGGCTTCTGATTGAAACAGCGTTTGGGAAATATTTATTTTGCCTTTTGGGTATGCTGGATCACTGTTTCCAGTAAAATCATAATATAAATCCCAGAATGCCTGTGGTGTAACATAACCCTTAGCTAAAGTATTATTATTGGCATTACTGCTGGCTGTGGAAATCGTGTCACTTGTATTCTTAGCAAAGCCTATGGCATTAACATTAAAAACGCATAAAACCAAGCAGAGAATTCGGATGATTAATGAATGCATAACAAGTCCCTTATTGTTTTTGCTCTATCACGAAGACCAGAGATAGCGAGATTCGTTGAATTATAAATCCCATAAATTTTTAGCAGCAACTATACACTTATCATGTTAAGAAAAATGTTTAGTCAGCCAACTCTTTTTGTATTCATCAGCATAGCCATCCGCTAGACGTGTGGTTTCGGGTAGGCGATATTTTGGCGATAATTTTAATACCCACTCGCATGCAGTGGGGAGAGAGATTTTATGGCCAGTAGAAACATAAACTGGTTTGACTCCATTGCGTGTTCTTAAAACACAACCAATGATCGTTTTATGTTTATCGTAAAGATAAGAAAAATTACCTCTTGATGGCCCAGGTTCATCGGCTGCACCATAAAGTCTACTTTTGCCGCAACCAATCGTTGGAATGTCATAAGCCAAACCTAAATGACAGGCCAAGCCAAAACCTCTTGGGTGCGCTACTCCCTGACCGTCGCAGACGATTAAATCCGGCAGTTTGTTTAACTTATCAAGCGCCTTGCTGATTGCCGGTACTTCGCGAAACGATAAAAACCCTGAGCAGTAGGGAATAGTAATCGTTGAGACCGCTTCTTGTACGTCTCGAATGCCAGAGAATTGGCGTCAATAACGACGGCTACCGCAAAGGCTTGATTGGTTGCTTTATCATAAGCGACATCGACGCCAGCAACGGTTTCTATTGTTTTGTTTTGATCGTCCTGGCTAAGTAGAGAAGCCCACTGCCGCTGATAAATCATTGCTTGTTGGGTATTAAATCGATTCGCCAGGATGATATCGGTTGGATTTAAAAAATTCATAATTTTTTCAACATATACTAGTCCGTTTTTCTCTCAGCTTGTTTCATAAGTTCAGTGACAGTTTGCGGATTATCCAAGGTCGATAAATCACCGAGTTCAGCAAACGTAGAGACTTTCTTACTAGCAATCTGGCGTAATAGGCGACGCATAATTTTACCCGAGCGCGTTTTCGGTAAATCAGCTACACAGTGAATCACATCGGGTTTAGCTATAGCCCCAATGATGGTTTTGACGGTATCGAGGAGTTCCTCTTGTAAATGACTACCAGGTTGTTGGCCTTCTTTTAAACTCACAAAAGCGTAAATACTTTGTCCTTTAATAATATGCTCTATGCCTATTACAGCCGCTTCCGCTACTTGAGGATGAGTAACCAATGCGCTTTCAATCTCAGCAGTACCGAGACGATGTCCAGCCACATTCAAGACATCATCAAGACGCCCAGTAATCCAATAATCACCATCATTATCTCGACGAGCGCCATCTCCAGTCAGATAATAACCATTACTCAAATAAGTTTGACAGTAGCGCGCATGATCACCAGCGATGGTTCTTGCCATGGAAGGCCAAGGGTATTTGATGGCTAACAAACCTTCACCAACTCCACTTATCTCTTTACCGTCTTCATCAAGCAAGACCGGATAAATGCCCGGTAAAGGTTGGCTAGCTGCTCCTGGTTAGGCTGTCTTAAGCTCCCTTTGCGGGCAAATCATGATGGCACCGGTTTCAGTTTGCCACCAGGTGTCAACGACAGGTGTATGATTTAAACCAACCGCTTGTTGATACCATTGCCACACGTCGGGATTAATTGGTTCACCAACCGTACCTAAGAGACGCAACGATTTTCTACTTGTTGTAGTTAACCATTCATCGCCTTCTCTTTTTAAAGCACGGATGGCAGTGGGGGCAGTATAAAAGATATTCACTCTATATTTGTCAATTATTTGCCAACAACGAGCAGGTGATGGCCAAGCAGGAACACCAGCAAACATGAGCGTAGTAATCCCATTGCATAAAGGTCCATAAACCACATAACTGTGTCCTGTTATCCATCCTACATCGGCAGTACACCAAAAAACGTCTTCGCTCTTACAGTTGAAAACATGCTGATGACTATAAGCCACTTGCACCAGATAACCGCCAGTCGTATGCACTACGCCTTTCGGTTTTCCAGTACTGCCTGAGGTGTAAAGAATAAAGAGGGGAGCTTCAGCATCCATCGGTTCTGCAGGGCAAAAATTACTAACCTTTTGTTTGAGTTCATGCCACCAGTGATCACGATTCGTATCGAAGGGGACAGTAATGGCCTGATGACTGATCACCAAAACCTGTAATGGAAGTCCTTTACTTGCTTTATCAGCTTGCTGCTTAAGGGCGAAGGTTTTGCCGCCGCGCTGATAACTATCTGCTGTAATTAAGAGCTTGCAATTTGCATCCGCTAAGCGTTGTCTTAAGGCTGTTGCTGAAAACCCGGCAAACACGACTGTATGTACGGCACCAATTCGAGTACAAGCGAGCATGGCAATAGCTGCTTCCGGGATCATCGGCAGATAAATACCAACGGTATCGCCTCTACCAATACCCAATTTTTTAAGGGCATTGGCCATACGGCATACTTCCTGATGGAGCTCAGCAAAAGTCAAAATACGCCCTTCATCGGCATTATCGCCCTCCCAGATAATCGCCGGATGATTGGCCTTCGAAGGTAAATGTCGATCCAGGCAGTTGGCGCTGACATTAAGTTTGGCACCTGTAAACCACTGTATATCACCTTTAGCTAAACTACCTTGTAAAACATTACTCCACGGCTCAAGCCAATCAACATATTTCAAGGCTGTCTCAGCCCAAAATTGTTCTAAAGTCCGCTCTGCTTCCTGTGCTGTATTTTTCATGAACTACTTAATCCTCGTCCTTATCTCCGGCAATAAGCTTGATAATGGCAGAGAAATCCAAATCTCCCATGCCTTTTTCATTCATTTTCTGGTAAAGCGCCTTTGCTTCGGCACCCATAGGTGTTTCAACATTAACAACAGCGGCAGTGCTTTGGCTTAGCGTTAAATCTTTCAGCATCATTGCCGCAGTAAAACCTGGTTGATAAGCATTATTAGCCGGTACGTTGGGAAGTACATCAGGTACAGGTGCATATTGGCTCATTGCCCAGCATTGGCCAGACGAATTAGTAACAACCTCAAATAATTTTTTGGGCGACAGGCCTAGACTCTCAGCTAAAACAAAGGCTTCTGATACGCCAATCATCGAAATGGCCAAAACCATATTGTTACAAATTTTGGCTGCTTGTCCGCTTCCACCCGCACCAGTATGTATCAATTTTTTGCCCATTGCGGATAAGATAGGTTTTGCTTTTTCAAACGCTTGGTCTCTCCCACCGACCATAATGGTCAGTGTTGCTGCTGACGCACCGGCAACACCACCGGACACTGGGGCATCAATTACCTGGATATGTCTTATGGTTGCATGTTGATGGATTTCACGACTTGTTTGTACATCAATAGAGGAGCAATCAATGTACAACGAGTTGGGTGTTATATGGGCAAAGAGTCCTTGCTCGCCTAAGCAAACCTGACGAACTTGTTTCCCAGTTTGCAGCATAGTAATAATGACTTCTTGATTTTGAGCTGCTTTTTCCAGAGAACCGGCTTTTAAACCACCAACAGCTACCAAGGCATCCATGGCTTTTGCTTGCAGATCAAAACCAGTGACGGAGTGTCCGGCTTTCACTAAATTAATAGCCATGGGCAAACCCATGTGACCTAAACCTATGAATCCAATGCGTGCCATTCTCATCTCCTAACCATTTCTTTTGTCGTCAAACTCGTTGCGCTGGCACGTTTGACGACGTCTTTTTTTTGTATCTCTTTAAATTTAAACGAGTATTTATTTATTCGTTGGCATCACAAAACTGCTTTCACCAAATTCAGTGGTCGGCCATTTACTGGTAATGGTTTTACGACGAGTATAAAAATTAACACTCTCTTCACCATGCATGTTCGTATCACCAAAAGAAGAACGTTTCCAGCCACCAAAAGGATGGCTTGCGATTGGAACTGGAATAGGGACATTGATACCCACCATACCCACCTGTACACGTTGACTGT
>NZ_CALJ01000023.1 GCF_000308315.1 Legionella tunisiensis
CCATGTAGCCGGAAGCCTCTAACAAGGATAAAAGAAAAACATCGCTGCAATAACCGGGATAAAGGTCAAGGTCGTATTAATACCCTTACCAACGCCATTGGCAATTAAAGCCGTAAGCCAATCTGGCGCGTGCATTTGGGCTAACAGCCAGGCGCTTCCCTGAACAAAAATAGTATCCGTTGTGATATCAAAGAAATCCTGGAATGCTCCACCTATATTGATGGCAAAGAGAAACATGAGGTACATCATCGCGAAAAATATTGGTAAAGCAAAGTAGCGATGCAAAACGATACGATCAAGCTTTGCTGTGAAATGCTCGCTACTATCACTGCGTTTTTTCTGTACCCGAACAACTATCTGATGTATTTTTTGATACCGCGCATCAGCGAACACTATATCAAACTCATCGTCTTTGGACGTCATGAACGGATTGACTAAATCATCAGCTAAAAGCGTATTATCCCCCTCCAAAATACGGTGGGCATAGTAGCTGGCTAGACGGGAATCAACGCCCTGCGCTATTAATTTCTTCTCCAAGACAGTTAAAGACTCTTGAACTGTCGATGGTAAATTTAATGATAATCTGCGGCTACGAGGAGGGGGGTTAGCAATTGCTTGATTCAACCCATCAATACCTATTTTTTATGGGCTTGAATAGCGATCACAGGACAACCTAATTGCTGGGCCAACGCATTCGTATTGATACTAATGCCTTGTTGCTTGGCAATATCCATCATATTAAGTACAACAATGACCGGTTTGCCCAACTCAAGAATTTGGCTGGTAAGATACAAATGGCGTTCTAAATGGCAAGCATCCACCACATTAATAATGAGATCCGTATCAAGGGTAACGATTGCTTTTGCCGCAATTTGTTCATCTTGACTAGAACCGCTTACGGAGGAGGTTAAGGAATAGACTCCAGGCAAATCGGTAATTTGAATCGTTTGATTCGATAAAATATAAGAACCCGTTTTTTCAACCGTGACACCAGGCCAATTTCCCACTCGTTGATTAGCACCAGTCAAAGCATTAAATAAAGTTGTTTTACCACAATTAGGGTTACCGGCTAACAAAATATGAGTCATAAACGCTCCCATATCAACTCACCGGCTTCTTCCTTGCGCAGGGTTAAAGAAGTACCGCGCACTTCGACTTGAATTGGACAACCGAAAGGGGCTACTCTTACTACTGTCAGCTCTATACCGCGAGTAATCCCTAGAGATAATAGTTTACGTCTATAAATTGCATCCGTTTGACCAAAATCAACCAGACGAACATGATCACCTTTTACCAACTCAGTAATTCGCATCATTCCAATTCAAAAACAGGTAGAATTAAAAGTTTAACACAAATGATATCGAGAATCATTCTCATTTTAGAAAAAATAACCATTAAAAAGCCAATGATCTTAATTAGGCGCTGCTGACATTTCGCTAGCTTGAGTCGACAGGCACAGAAAATCAACGTTTTTCGGCAAGGCAGTAGACATGCCAACAGCCCTGACTTATTTGGTTGATTTTTTAGCTTTTTTACTTCGGCCAGCAGTCTCTTCTTCTGGTGTTAAAGGCAAGCTACTCAGCAAATTTTGCACCCGCCGCCGGGGATGACGTCTAATATAATCCACCGATTGCATTTCTTGTAAGCGGCTTAAGGTGCGCTTAAAAGAATCTTTCATTTCACCTTGCACATACAGTTGCGATAACGGCACTGCCGCAGAAATAATTAACCGAATGCCGCGGTCATACATCACATCAACAAAATGAATCAGCAGAATTGCATACACCGTATCGTTCTTTGTCAAAACGGGAATATCACTAACAAAAACCGTATCAAAGCGATCAGCAATTTCCAAATAATCCAACTGGCTGCGTGGCAAATTACAGATCACTTTAAAATCAAACCATATCGCTCGCTCACCACATTTAACAAAAGGAATATCCCGAGTTTGTACCATCAAACTACCCTGCGATACACTATTTTGTTCAATGGCGGTAAATTGTTCGTTTAAAATCTTATCTGTAGCGCTACCAAGTGGATAAAGATAAGCTTCCTGCAAAGGCTCTCGCCCCAAACGATAGTCCTTCTTATCGCCCAGACTAATCACCTCACAGCGTGATTTAATTAAGGCAATTGCGGGTAAAAATCGTGCTCGCTGAACCCCATTTAAATATAAATCATCGGGACAGGTATTTGAGGTTGCTACCAGGACTATACCCTGCGCAAAAAAAGCCTGCAGTAATTCAGCGAGAATCATCGCGTACGCGACGTCATGGACTAAAAATTCGTCAAAACACAATAAACGCGTTCTCTTGGAAAAATCGGCAGCTATACGGCGTAAAGGGTCTTTTTGTCCTTGTAAACGTCGTAATTGAGCATCAATTTGTTGCATAAAATGGTGGAAATGAAAGCGTGCTTTCTTACGTTCACCAATTTGTTGATAAAACAAATCCATTAAGTAACTTTTCCCCACGCCAACAGGTCCATGGATATACAACCCTTTAATCTCTTGTTGGTATCGTCGATGAAACCAAGTCCGCTTGGGCGCTTGTAAGTCTTCCGCAAGTCGTTGCATCGCTAGCAAAACTTTACGCTGCATGGGATCATCCTGGATATCGCCGCTGGCAATGCCTGCCTCATATTGGCTAATTACAGTCATAATTTTAGTCCTACATGACTGATCCCTTTAAGAAGCTGCTCTTTAAGCTCAAGCAACTTACCGTGAAAGAAATGGCTTGTCTGTGCGAACCGGATAACTGGTAAAGGGGGGGTTGACTGTGCAGCAAAATCAAGTACCAACGACAAGGGTACTACTTCATCCTCATCGCCTTGCATAATTAACCAGGGCTCAGGTACCGGATCAAATTCGCGATAATTATAATGATGTACAGGTGGGGCAACGGTAATAAGCAATTCATGCTTACTTTGTGCCGCTGCTCTGTAGGCAACATAGGAACCAAAAGAAAATCCGGCTAGTAAAAAGCGAGCCTCTGGTTTTTCTCGCTGCCAAAGACGCATCAATGACAACATATCGTCACTTTCACCTATACCAGCATCATAACTTCCTTCTGATTGACCTACACCACGAAAATTAAAGCGAAGGCTGGGAATACCTATTTCTTTAAATGTACGCGCCAAGGTTGTCACCACTTTATTATTCATGGTGCCCCCCTGCAAAGAATGCGGATGACCTAATAAAGCCACATAAGATTCATGCCTATCAGGAGGTACTGTTAATACTGCTTCTAATTGACCAACTTGCCCCGAAAACACAAAAGGATGTTCCCCGGCTGTATTTAATTTATCCACCAAAACCATAAAAAACCCGAATCACTAAAAAGTAAATCATAGCGCATCTTGCAATTTCATGCGCGTTCTTTAAGATCAAGCTGCTTTTTAGCATCGACTTGGTCTTTTTGATAAGCGGTGACCCTTTTAATATACTCATTGGAGGACTTGATCCATGCGACAGGTACCTGTGTTATCTATAGTTTATTCTATTCTTTCTGCACCAACCTTCAATCGAAGGAGTGCCATATGAAAATTCAAGATTTCAAAGCAAAAAACAACAAAAAAGAAAGATCAGCGTGATCACCTGTTATGATTATCCTTCAGCCTGTACTGTGAATGAATCCGATGTTGATTGTGTATTAGTCGGTGATTCGGTCGCTATGGCTGTGCACGGCTATGAAACAACGATCATGGCAACAATAGAAATGATGGTCATGCACACACGAGCTGTCGCACGCGGCTTAAAGAAACAATTTTTAATTGCTGATCTACCTTTTTTAAGCCATCGTGTCTCCCGCGCCGAAACAATTAACAATGTCAGGCAACTTATGCAAGCGGGCGCCCATGCCATCAAAATTGAAGGCGGTGATCAAGATACCTGCCAAACAATTGCTTATTTAGTTGATTCTGGTATTCCTGTTGTAGGTCACATTGGCTTAACACCACAATCCATACATCAACTAGGAGGCTATAAAGTACAAGGGAAAGAAACAAAACAAGCGGCTGATTTACTGCAACAAGCCGCCGAGCTAGAAAAAGCGGGGTGTTTTGCTCTTGTCATTGAATGCGTTCCCCAACAAGTAGCCCAAGCAATTACGCAATCACTCTCTATTCCTACGATCGGGATAGGAGCCGGGGTCAATACCGATGGTCAAGTCTTGGTTTGGCATGATTTGCTTGGTCTGCAAACTGAATTTAGACCTAAGTTCTTAAAGCAGTATGCGCAAATTAAAAACATGATGTTGGCTGCAATTAACGCCTATGTTCAAGAAGTTCAGCAGGCACAATTTCCTACCATCGAACATGCTTTTTAGTTTGATTCGGGAGAACTGTTTGTATTCGCTTGCTCAAGCGATTATGGCTTGATAGTCAACATGTAAGCAGTGCCTAGCAACGACTTCCATTTTAGGAGTATTTCATGCGGATTTTTAACCATCTTGACGAATGGCTGGCTGTTCGTCATTCCATTCCAACAACTCATTCAATTGGCTTTGTTCCTACCATGGGAAATTTACATGCGGGTCATGCCTCTTTATTTGCCGCCAGTAAACAAGAAAATAATTACACTGTCGCCAGTTTATTTATTAATCCCACGCAATTTAATCGGCCAGATGATTTCATACACTATCCTCGAACTCTGGAAGCCGATCTTGATTTATTAGAAGAAGCAGGGGTTGATTATTGTTTAATTCCTTCCGAACAAGCGATGTATGCTGATAATTATCGCTATCAGTTACAGGAAACAGCGCTTTGCCAATTGATGGAAGGAAAACACCGACCAGGTCATTTCAACGGTGTATTGACCATAGTGATGAAATTACTCAATCTTGTTAAACCTCAGCGGGCTTATTTTGGCGAGAAAGACTATCAGCAATACCTGTTAATCCGTGATATGGCGGAGGCTTTTTTATGGACGTAGCAATCAAAGCCTGCCCTACTATCCGTGAAGCAAGTGGTTTAGCTTATAGTTCACGCAATAATCGTCTCAATCAAACACAACGCCAGGAAGCCGAAAAATTTGCGCGAATTTTTCATCAACAAAAATCTCGGGACGCGCTATTGGCAGAATTGACTAGCAACAACATTCAAGTCGACTATCTTGAGGATTACCAGAATAGACGTTTTGCCGCTGTGTTAATCGGAGACATCCGTTTGATAGATAATTATTCTCTGGAAGGGTATGCCAGCTTATAAAAAGCCAATTTCTTATAGCAATAGGAAGTTGTGGCTATAAACTATAGCATTGGGTCCCGGATTAAACATTCCAATCCGGGCTCCAATCATGCCCTACTAAACACAGCTGTTTTTATCTTAGCTATCTTTTCCATGAGCAGCTACATTTTGATTGTAAGTTGCAATGGCCGCTGCAATCACTGCTGCCTTGTGCTGAGGTAAGGATTTATTGGAATAACGTAACCATTCAGGATGATTATCAACGAGTGTGGTAGTCAGTAAACCCTGCCGGAACTCTTCTGACTTAAGCATCTCCAAATAGTACGGAATGGTGGTTTTCACACCGAACAAACGCATTTCCTCCAATGCTCTTGCAGCTCGACGCAAAACGGAAGGCCAGTCAAGACTCCACACAGTGAGCTTTGCACATAAAGAATCGTAATCCGGCGGAATAGTATAGCCGGTATAAATAGCACTGTCGGTACGAACCCCTGGGCCACCAGGTGCATAATAGCGAGTAATTCGCCCGAAACTAGGTAGAAAATCATTTTGCGGATCTTCAGCATTAATGCGGAACTCAATTGCAAAACCACGACGCGTAATTTGCTCTTGTGTCATCGGTAATTTTTCTCCAGCAGCAATCAGAATTTGCTGTTGTACCAAATCAATACCGGTTATTTGTTC
Organism: Legionella tunisiensis; assembly: GCF_000308315.1. Classification (GTDB taxonomy): domain Bacteria; phylum Pseudomonadota; class Gammaproteobacteria; order Legionellales; family Legionellaceae; genus Tatlockia; species Tatlockia tunisiensis. The sequence continues at coordinate 5,869 of NZ_CALJ01000023.1, forward strand.
TGTTACAGGGTGCTCTACTTGCAAGCGTGTGTTCATCTCTAAAAAATAGGCGTGATTGTCTTCATCCAGGATGAATTCTACGGTCCCTGCATTGGTATACCCGACAGCTCTCGCTGCCCTAACCGCATAGTCATAAAGGAGTTCTCGCGTTTTATCATCCAACTGCGGAGAAGGGGCCACTTCTACCAATTTCTGATGGCGGCGCTGGATCGAGCAATCACGTTCAAACAAATGCAGAACTTTGCCGTAGTTATCGGCAAGAATTTGTACCTCAATATGGCGTGGATTAGAGATAAATTTCTCTATAAAAAGACGAGGATCGCCAAATGCTTTACCAGCTTCTGATTGCACTCTCGCATATTGACTGCGTATTTGGTTTGCATCATGACATAAACGAATACCACGACCGCCACCACCAAAAGTGGCTTTAAGCATGACCGGATACCCCAATTTTTCAGCACAAGCAATTGCTTCATCGATTGACGTTACATTATCCTCACTACCCGGAATAACAGGAATATTCGCTTTGATCATGGCCTGTCTGGCAGCTATTTTGGAGCCCATTGTTGCAATAACAGCCGCCGAGGGACCAATGAAAACAAGACCAGCTTGCTCACAGGCTGCTGCAAAATCAGCATTTTCTGATAAAAAACCATAACCAGGATGAATCGCATCACAACCAACCGCCTTGGCACACTCTATAATGCGATGACTATTCAAATAGGCTTCTAAAGGTTTGCCACTCAAACAATGCGAAAAGGAAGCGCGCTTGACATACAAAGCATACCGATCGGCTTCACTATGAATTGTAACTGCTGCAATTTTCATCTCCTTGCAAGCACGCACAATACGAAGCGCAATTTCGCCACGATTACTCACAAGAATTTTCTTAAACATTTTCATTCCTTGAACAAAGACTACTTTCTAACCCCATCATAACAAAGCTTGCCGAAACGATACTATCTCAGAAGAAAGAATAGACAACAGCATTTTACCCTCTATCTCATTTTGTTAATACTGCACAAGAGATGTTAGCGCATTACCAAGTTAGCAATTTGACTATCTTCTTTCCAATTGCTGTGAATTAAGGTAAGATAAAGTGGATATTTTTATAGCAACCTAACTTGGCCTTGTTCGGAATAATTCGTTTAGCTTGGATGAGCTCATACTGCTAGCGACTTCAGTCGTTTTCTAAGTTAAGCAAATATAGACTAACTGCAGGAATGAAATGGCTTCAAACTCATTATCAATATTTTTTGGTAGCGCTCTTCCACTATCAGTAAAGAATTATCTTGAAACAGCAAGGCATGAAGCAATGACTGCACACCCTGCCTCAGCGCCCCGATCCTTAATTTGCCCTATCAGCTTGCAGTTAATGGTTGAGCCCGTGTATACACCAAGCGGCTATGTCTATGACCAAAAAATATTTTAAAAGCATTAGCAAAGAATTCAACAGATCCTCTAAATGGTGTTCCCTTAAAGCCATCAAAACTGAAACCTCTCACTGAATTGTTGACTTCTATTACTCTCTTTATGGCTAGGCAACGTGTCTATCAAGAAAAAAGCAACAATTAATTGATGAGGCAAGCGATTTGGCTTATGCAGATCCACCTATTGCTAATCCGACCCTCTTTTTATGCCCTATTAGTAAAAAACGGATTAAAGAGCCGGTAATTACTGCTGCGGGTAAAATTTATGATAAGCAAACGCTTAAACAGTATTTACAACAAACAGATAATCTGGATGAAACAGGATGTAGGCTAACTATGACGGATGTCGTTGATTTTCCGGAATTTCAAGAAAAGATGACCCGTCATGCATTTTACTTGAGTCAAGCTCAAAAGATTAACATGGACGCTAAGAGCGATTTGATTGTTGTTAACAGTAACAATAGCATCTATAGCTTTTTTAATGCGTTGTTAAACAATTTTTTCCGAGTACAAAACATGAAGAGAGTAGTAAGAGCTTAGTGTTCTAATTTTATAACTTTTACAGTTAATATAACCTTAATCTGAGATGATTTATACTCGCGTGATAACCTATTTTCATAAAATGGCTGGACTGAAAATGCATCTAAAACTTGAAAACCAACCAAAGAAAAAGAAACACCTGGAACATTAGAAACCTATCTTGGATATGCAGGTGCAGCCTATGAATGGACAGGACGAAGAAAACAAGAATGGTTAATTTTGTGGCTCAGGGAAGATTTGCAAATAGCAGACACCTGCAAAAATGGTGCGCGCAAATCTTGAGACACTTATGAATAATGAAGATTATTTTTCATCAGAATTAAGAGATTATTTCAAGAAAGATGAAAAAGGAGACTACAAGCTCTCTCCAACTGATCCCTCTCAAGTAGCTGTCTTGAAGAAATTGGTCAATGCCTTGGCACATGCTGAAACAGGCTTGCGAGGCATCGAGCAGATCGATCTGCATAAAGATCGCTCTCAGCTTGGCATTGATGTCGAACTCGTCCGAGCTGTACGGGTAACTGTTAATGAAATCTACACTACTTTGCAATTAATTAATCAAACTACACCTGACGTCCAAAATATTGTCGGACCTCAATTAAATGCCTTATTACCTCGAGTAGCCTTAGTCGCTGACAGATTACAAGAATTTACTGTTAAAAAAGTGGAGGCATTTGTTCCTGAAAAAGCAAGAGAAATGCTGTCGCCTTCAGCTAACTCGCAAACAAAGGGAGTCGCGTTAGCAACCGCTATAGAAATGCTGCCTTCTAATCCGCGCTCGGATAAAGAAAGTATAGCGACCTTAACGAGCTTGATTTATGCCCTACCTAATTATTTTGAACGATTACAAAACAAACTACTTTCTGATCCTCAACTTAAAGAGACTACGAGCTCAGAGGATTATCAAGCTAAAATGATAGAACGCGCTAATGCAGCACAGAAAGATCTTGAAAGCCTTGCTGGTAACAGCGGAGTTTTTTCTTTGCTGCCCAGCTACCTTGCTCTAGCAAAGAAATTGATTGCTCACAGTTCAGATATACTGAATGCCGGAGCACCACTCACCAAAACAGCCTATGAAGACGCAGTGAAAAACTGCATGAAATCAAACATGAGATTTTTCCTGAATTAATTGCAGAATTAGAGCAGGCTGAAGAAAATTTAGGGTTAAAAACTGGCGTATTAACTGACCCAGCAATAAAGCAAATGAATGAATACTACACTCAACTAGCTACTCAAGTTGAGAACATTGCTGTTGCTGCAGGTATTATTGATACGACTGCCTCTCATTTAGACGCTTGGTACGGGCGATTTGTACGTGCCAGAGTTGGCGATACCAACACCTTGATGGTCGGTCAAAAAGTTGAACCTACCTTCAATTTAACAGTTATGATGGACGATACTTTTATTGCAGCGAGAAGTGCAAGCCAAGTAACACGATTAAACCAGGCAAAGGTTGAAGAAGATGTCTCTACAAAACAATTAGCTGCCGCACAGACCTTTTTTAATAAGATTGGAAGCTACTCTACTTGGCTTAACTCTGATTTGGGGAAAATTGACTCCACTGAGAAAAAGAATTAATGGTTGAATACAAAAAATTTCAATCTCATTTCGCAGCCCATTACCCAGAGATGGATCAGCTAATCGTCCATACGCTGAATAATACCTCCTCTCGTGGTATGCTAAGTAATGCTTACCAAGGACTTTGGAGTTCTACAAACCATTTTAGCAGTATCATGGCTTGTAAAGAGACTGTTTTAAATGGTATTCAGCAAGTAATAGGGCAAGCCGCTTTCAGACAATCTTTTGTTGAAAAAACAATCCAGCATACGGATACTACAACTTATACCGCTAAGGCAAAACAAACGTCGTTAAATATTAGTGTTGAGCCTTTTGAGACAATCGTAGTTCCTGTAACTGACCCCATTCCCACTAAAAGAGGGAAAAGTGAAGCATTAGTAGCTTTCCAGCACGCTTCTCACCGCAAACAAACAACACACTTAGCTAATCACATTGGCCAGCTTCAGAGTGCACAAAAAGCATTAAACGATTTTTTCATGTTAGTTGAAACTCAACTAGGGCCAAACATTGCTTTTCACGAATTAGATAAGGCTCAAAAAGAAAAATTGCATAAAGCTTATAAACAAATTCAGCCCCATGTACTGGCTGTAGCTGCCATTCACCCTGAGTATAACTTTGATGAGTTGAATACTTGCTTAGTTACTAGTTTAACTAGCGACGAAGAACCAGAAACGCCCCTTAAAGCCGACGATGAAGGTTTGGCTTTGATGAAACACAATATTAGCGTGACCTTGATACGCTTAGAAAGTGAAGCCTTAGCTGCTTTCCCACCCACCTATTATCGCGAACACGTTTTGCGTTTTGCTGACCAAACGAGTCAGCTTGAAGCAGCTCAAAAAGCGTTAAAAGATTTCTTCGATGAAGTTGACAATAGAATAGCGCCAACCAGTGCTTTTCATGAATTAAGCGATACTCAAAAAGAAAAATTGCGTAAAGCATATAAACAGATCCAGCCCCATATACTGGCGGTTGCTGCTGTTCATCCTGAGTATAACTTTGCTCAGTTAAATGCTCGCTTAGTTATTAGCTTAACTAGCAGCGAAGTGCCAGAAACACCACTTAAAGCCAATGATGAAGGTTTGGCTTTTATGAAACGCAATATTGGCACCACATTGGTAGATTTAATCAGGGGTTCGCAAAGAAATACAACCTATTATTTAGACAAAGAGGCTGCTTTTATACAAGAACAACCTCTGGTTGCCAAAGGTAAGGAAGCTGAGAAAAGCTCCTTGTTTGGTAAATTGGCTGAATTAAAATTATCGAAAGATGTTGATAAATTTTTAAACAGCAAAATAGTGCCCTACCTGAAAGAAAATCTTTCTCCCGAAATTTGGCATCAACTCTCCCGTGACGGGGAAACCATTGATAGCAGCAGACTGCCTTTCCATGGCTTCCATCAAGATAGCCAGGAAGTAATCCTATATAAAAAATTAATAAACGCTGTTCACCATTTAAAAAGCAGTTTGGCAGGTTTGGAAAATTTACAGGGCCAACCGAGCTCTTTTCGGCAGCGGGCAGCCTTTGTGTATACTGCGTTTAATGCGTTGGTCATGGATGTTGTTGGCCTTAAAAGCAACCTCTCTGCTTTAGCTGGCAACCCTCAGTTGCACGCATTGGTTCAAGAAAATCTTGCCCTTTTACAACCACTGTATGCCCTACCAATTATTGGGGATAGTTTAAGAAGCACGACAGGTGAAGCAACCCCAACTGTTGAGCAAGTTTCTGTGGATATTGTTGCTTTATGGCAAGATCAGCAAGATTTAGTTGCTGCAAACATCGATCCATTAAGCAGGCCAACAACGCCAACCCATCTAAAGCTTTTTGGTGCTGAAGATGAACTGGATTTGATTGACGATCTTTACGAAGAGCTTGAAGAAGCCGTTAAAGATCAACCTTCTTTATTGGCTGTAAAAACTGATTTAGAAGAAATATACCAAAATCTTTATCCTCACTTGGCAAACACACAGATGGTTTCAGAATTTACTATAGATTACCTAAGTAAATTAACCACTGAGGAGGATTTGACCACAGCGGTAGACAGATTACGTGAAGTCCATAAGCTGCTCGATCATCACTATGTGTATGGCGATTTCGGTATGTTAAAAGGAGATGGAGACAGTGTGGACGTCCGCTTTTTTGACAAAAGCGAAAATAAAGAACAATTTGCCTATTATTACAAACGAGTTCAGCCTTATCTGACCAAAGTTGACAGTCGTTATACGCCATCTTTTATTGATGGTTTAAAAACAGCAAAAGACTATGACACTGCACGCAAAACCATTGTTTCTCTACAAAGCAAACTGGAAAAATAGCCAATGCTGAACGACATCCTAAGCCGCTAGCCAAGCAAAGTGAAACATCACGTGCAGGAATTAAGGCACAACAAAAATTAATCGCAATGACGCTTGCTTCGCAAGATGAGACTTATCAAGCGCTTACTGGCCGTGTAATACCAAATAAAGAGTTTGACCTTGCTTATAAAGAATTTCAACAAGTCATTGCTGATGCCTATGCAGAACGGAATATAAAGGCAAATATGATAGGCCCTCGTCCTGAAGATGCGTTAGTCGCAGCAAGGTCAGACTTGGAAACTGTCTATAAAAAAATGCTCCCTCATTTCAAAGCCAGCGTCTTAGCTAGTGAATTCCCCAACGACTTTAGTACATTAAACTCGGTAGAAGAATTACGTGCGATGGTAGCGAAAATACACGCCGCTGTGAGTATTGTTAATTATCGCTCCTCAGCAATCCATGAAGCGTTTGGTGCAATGGCAGTATCAATGCACAGTTATCCTAGCGAAGAGGATTACTTCCTTGACCTTTCCAATCGACCACTTTTTGCGGTGCAATATACAAAGATTCAACCTTTCTTGGCCCAAATCGATGAGAAATATACTGTTGATTTTGTTGAATCACTAGAATCGGCAAGTGATTATGTCATCGCTTTAAATGACATTCTCGCATTGGAGCCTTTGCTGCAAGAAGAAGCAGAACGCTTTCTAAAAAATAAAGTAGAATCTTTATTAGCAAAACAAGCCATCCTTTCTGTTGTACCAAAACCTACTCAACAGCATTTTTCTTTAGCTATCAACCCAGAGGATACAACGTTACTCAGGGGTAAATTAAAGCAAATTTCTGAGAAATTGCGTCAGATGAAAGCACCTGAAACCACACAGGCTGAAAAACAATTAGAAGAGCAAAAGAACGCTAAAGAACAAGAGCTGGCCGCAGTAGAAGTTAAAATTAAGGCTTTTGTTGATACGCTTGCTCAACCAAATCCTGTAAATGTTGACAATTCAGTACTACAAGAGTTGCTGGATACACGCAGACAATTAAAAACAGACATTGAACAAATAGCAGAAAGGCAAAAAACCGTACCTGGCCATGCAACGAAAGAAATCGATACCAAAGCGAACTCTTTCGTAGAGGCACTAAGCAGTTTACCTCTGTCCCAAGATTCTTTAGCTGTACTGACAGCAACCATTGCCGCCATGGAAGTACAGATAGCAAGAATTGGCATAGATGACCGCGACCAAGTCATGACCGCTCTAGAGGAAGTACGTAAAGATTTTACTGCTAACTTAAAGACAGTTGTTACTGAATTAGAAATAACAACAGGTTTAACGGCAGGCAGCTTGGGTGATTCATTTGCAGCCATAAATGTGCAATTTAATGGTTATTACGATGCTGTAGTGACTAGTGTCTATCCAATTTCTTATTTGCAACTAGCATCAGAAAGACTTTATGAAATTTCCGATGTCCTGCAAAAATACAAAAACCCTGGCCATGTATCTCAAACACCAGAAACAAGACAAGCAAAAGCCAAAGCTTTCGCTAGACAGCTAGACGGTTTGGCATACTATGACCCTCGCACAGCGAAAAAAGCATTGCAACTTATTAATGAGTTGCAAGCCGAAGTAACAGGTATCGGTAGAACCAGCCGTACAATAATCATGGCCAAGCTTAATGAAATTCGCTCTGAATTAGGCGCTGATTTGCTTGCCGCTGCTGATAATGCTGAATTCCGTTTAGGCCTAAAACCCAATACTCTAGCTAAATCTATTAGCGATAGATTCGAAATTTTTTACGCAGGATTTATTACCAGTTTAGCTGATGTAAGTGATCAGGCCGGTTTATCCTTATTAACTGATACCTCAGGAACAGCCAAACGTCTGGCTAGAGAAGAACAGCGATTAATCACAATAAAAACTGACAATCAAGAAGCTGCTCGAGCTCAGGCAGCTATCTTTGGCATGACCCATAGAGATGCTGATAGGATTAATTACCTTTTTGCAACCCTTGCTAATGATGTCCTTAAGGCCAAAACCACTGACTCGGAAACACCCTTGTTGGATATCAAAGCCAAATTGCTAGAGCATTACCAAAAATTGCGTCCATATCTGGTTGAAAACAGCGAATTAGCCGAAGAGTTTGATGAATCGTATCTTTCTTCTCTAACCACTGAAGAGGAGTTGGATGAAGCCATTGAAAATTTACAGGGTGTGCAAGGTCTCGTTAATTTCCATCCAGGCATCTATGACAAGCTTGAACAAATGTCGTGGGATATCGATTGGGAAGATGACACCATTTTTGAAGATACAGAAGAAGGGAATAAAAACCGTGAAAAATTCCTGTATCTTTTCGCAGAATTACAACCTTATCTTGTGCAAATTTCAAGCACCTATTGGCCTTCTTCTTTCGTGAGAGAATTGCGCACAGGTAAGGATTTCCAGGCAGCCTTAGATGGGATTGTTGATATGAAAGGCAAACTGGACGAGTTAGTAGAAGGTTTTAAACATGCTCATGCCTTGAAACAGGGAATCGCTGAAGAGCGAGTCAACTATTTTACTGCTAAATTAGTTGAAGAGAAGAAGGCTGCCGCAGGGAAAATTGAAAAATTCAAGAGCGATACTTTTGACAATTACCTTCATGCTGAAGTACTAAGTCAATTTGAAGAATTAGGCCCTTATGCCGGTTTATTCTTAAAGCTCATTGAGCCTGAGTTCCTGGAGAAAAAAGCGGAGCTTTTCAAAGACATTACGATGGAAGTTGATATTCCGAAAGTCATTGCTGAAAAGATTGAAGCCATCTTACCTGAGATTGTAAATCGACATGTTGCGAGCAAAGAAGCCTATGCTGCTCTGAATAGATCCTTACAGCAACTCAAAGGCTTCATTGCTAAGGAAAACGCTCATCCTAAGCCGATTGCCAATCCCCTTAGGGTAGAAAAACTGGCCTGGATGGAGGAATTCCAACATGAGCTGATGAAAACAGAACAATATGCCGCTCAGGAAACGGTTGCCAGTCATCAGCAAGAATTAAATGTATTCTTAAGCGAGGAATGTAAGGATTATGACGTTGCTATTGCTGTCTATGACTCGCTCACGCAAATGAAGAACTACATCATCTACGAAAAAGGAAACCCCCTTGAGGAGCAAGCTAAACTTATAGAAATTGAACGCATGCAAAAGGTGCTCTATAACGATAGCATAGTTAGTGGTTCGCCAGGACGACGTTTAGCAGAGGTGAAAGCCTATGTCACAACAGCCGCTACTTTTGAAGAAGTCATGACTAAAAATTCTGATAATATCTTCATGCAGCTCTTTAATGGCCTACGTACCTTCTTATTCGGCTGGAAAAGTAAGGAACAAACACTGTTTGAGTCCTTTAAAACTACACTGACCGGTATAAAAGAAATAACGCCTCCAGAACATGCTGTTCCTGTGGAAGTAGACAACCTGCAAGTAGTTGTTGGCGGTGAGCCAGTCGTCATGCCTCACGAAGATGAAGTTGAAGATCTTGAGCACTCCCACGAGCAACCACCAGCAATTAGTGTGTTCTGAAAATAATGCTCGATCTTTTCTTGCTGTTCCCTGCCCTGCAGAGGAAACAGCAAGAAACATTCTCTGTTACATAGTATTTCTGTTCCTCTTTATAAATAGCAGACAGTGCCCCTCAAATGACTAAATTATCAACCGATTGATACTATAATTAGCTATATAGTGGTATCAATAAGCAGAAAACATCGGTCAAACAGATAAAATTTGACGATTGGAGGCTGGTTGATTGATGGAACTAAAGGACTCGAAAAGACAACACCTCATTGAGCACGAAAAAGAACAACTGGATCCATTCGCCAATCGAATTCACGGCGATCAGATCCGTCTTCTTTATGAACAAAATCCTTTCGGCATAGCAGCTCAAAGTTTTGCCGCCATTTTCCTGACTATTGCCTTATGGAAAGTGATCCCTTCAACTTTACTAGTTAGCTGGCTCTTCTACATGCTCTTTCTCTCGGTCTTATGGCTGATTACCGCTATTTTTCATCACTTGCAAGAAAATCGGCTATCACAAGATACCTGGTTAATCCTTTTTGCTGTTTTTACCTTTCTTTCAGGCTGTGGTTGGGGTATTGCTGGCTCATTATTAATGCCTACTGAAAACCTTAGTCATCAAACTTTTGTAGTTATTCTCATTTTTGGTATGACCGCAGGTTCAATTTCTTTTTTTCCCCCGTCACGGCCGTCTATAGCCTGTTTCTTTTGCCAACTTTCATTCCTTTTAACATCTGGCTGTTTCTTCAAGGGGGAATCTATATTATTTTAGGTTTTTGCGGTCTTGTTTATATACCTGTTATTTTTGCCAGTTGCTATTACTCCAATAAATTTTTACTCACTTCCCTCTCCTTGGCATACAAAAATGTAAACCTTGATTTACTTAATCAGTTATTGGAAAAAAGAGTGGCTCACCGCACGAATGAACTGGAAAAAAACCTGGCACTAACACAATCAACACTGGAGTCCACAGCAGAAGGACTATTAGTGATTGATCTCCATGGAACTATTGAATATTACAATCAAAAATTTATAGATATGTGGCAAATGTCCAGAAAATTCATTAAAGACCCTGATTTACAACTTTTCATTAATGAGATTTTCAAAAAATTGAAACATCCGCAAATGTTCGTGTCAACTATAAATGAATTACAGACAAACCCCAAACAGGAACGCTTTGATGAAATAGTTTCTCTTAACAATAACGTGTTCGAGTGGCATGCTAAACCACACAAAATGCATGATAAGATTGTAGGCCGCGTGTGGAGTTTTCGTGATATCACTATGCGCAAACAAATGGAGCAACAACTTGCTTACCAGGCAAATCATGATTTGTTGACCGGTCTACCCAATCGTACCTTGCTTTATGACCGTATCAATCAGGGAATCGCCCACGCAAAGCGCGACCAAACCAGACTCATCATGATGTTTCTGGATATTGATAACTTTAAGTTAATTAACGACAACCTTGGCCATAATGCAGGCGATATGCTGCTACAAGATATTGCTCAACGCCTTATCCTCTGTACTCGCGAAAGTGACACCGTTGCGCGCTTTGGTGGTGATGAGTTTGTTATCTTATTGATAGCTAATACACATAAAGAAATACGTCTTGTATCACAGCGTATACTCACCAAAGTGGCGCAGCCTATTGAGCTGGCAAATCATGAAATAGTTGTGACAGCCAGTATTGGCATCAGCATTTATCCTCATGACGGAAACGATGCCGCTACACTACTCAAGAATGCTGATATGGCAATGTATATGGCTAAAAATCAAGGACGCAATACCTTTATACTTTATCATGAATCAATTAAACGCCATACCCGAAACAGTTTGGAAATGCAGATTGAGTTACGCAACGCTCTGCTACGTAATGAATTTTATTTACTTTACCAACCAACAATTGATTTAAAAACTGGGCAGATTATTGGTGTAGAGGCCCTGGTACGATGGCGACATCCAACGCGAGGAATCATCCATCCTCTGCAATTCATACCAATCGCAGAAGAATCACGAATCATTATCCCCTTAGGAGAATGGATCTTGCAGAATGCTTGTTTGCAAAATAAGGATTGGCAATCTCAAGGACTAAGGCCAATCCGTATGGCAATCAATGTTTCTGGTGTACAAATCATGCGTGAAAATTTTGCTGACATAGTAGAACGCTCACTGGTGAATGCCCAATTATCTCCTCAGTATATAGAAATTGAACTGACTGAAAGCACCATCATGAATGACACAGCTCAAAACCGCTATACACTAAAACGACTCAAGGAAATTGGTATCGACTTAACGATTGACGATTTTGGTACTGGTTATTCCAGTTTAAATTATCTAAAGCAATTTCCAGTGAACAAATTGAAAATTGATCAATCCTTTGTTAACGATTGTATTAGCGATCAAAATGACGCGTCCATCGTTGAGGCAATTATCGCTATGGGGCATAGCCTGAAACTTAAAGTGCTTGCCGAAGGTATAGAAACCGAAGCACAGTTGCACTTTCTGCAACAGTGTCAATGTGATGAGGGCCAGGGATTTTTTTACGGCCAACCAATGAGTGCTAGAGCCTTTGCTAAACTACTGAGTGAGGATTTGGACTACCGGAGCGAGTAATCATGCTTTTTATGTCGAACTCACATTGTAGCGCGCGCAAACGTTTCTTTTGCGACAGTTAAGCGTCTTTCTACCTCACCCAATTCTGCTTGCAAATTCAATAAAGCCTTTGGATCGGCAGATTGCTGCATGAGCTGCAGAGATTTATGCATTGCCTGTTGCTGAGCGGATAAAAGCTCGATATCGCTTTGCAAAGATTGCAACCATTGCTGTCGTGTACCTATTAAGTTTACTCCAAAACTAATGTGCTCTCTCGCTTTTGGCTTTTTATCTTGCAGATGGCATATAGTGACCAAAACATTAATCTTTTGATTAATGCGTTGGGCAAGATAATAGGCACAAGATTGATTTTTCTGTATCGCCAAATGTTGAATATCAGCTTTAATTTCATTAACAAAAGTAGAGGCATTTGCATCCCCTTGCGAATGAAATAAACCTCTAGGTAATGATTTAGTAGAAAAATGCGTGCTTCCCAATGAACTGACTTTCCATTCCAGTTCTGGAAGCCGCGCTTCCAAAGCAAGCAAGAGTTGCTCAATAGTCATACTAGTCTATTACAAGACTAAATCCGTTCCCAATTGTTGTACACGAATATAACGTGACTGAAACCAGGAACTGACAAAAGGAGGCAAACACATCAAACACAAACCTGTAACCAAGGTCAACTCATAACGACCCACACCACCGACATTAATTCCCTCTGGTGGCATGAAACTCACTACCAAGGTTGTCAAACCGCCAATAATACCAACCCCGGCCACCAGGATCATACCCGCCATCCCCCCAGGAATGCGGAAAGCACGCGGATGATCCGGTGCACTTATGCGCAATTTAATAGCAGCAACAAACATTAACAAATACATCAACATATAAAGTTGAGCAGCCAAAGCAGTTAATAACCAATAAGAACCATTGACACTTGGCATAAATAAGAACAAAGCAGATAGAATAGTGACAATAACAGCTTGACTAATTAACATGACAACAGGGGCTCCATGTGCGTTTTCTCGTCGGAACACCTCAGGCAAATTACCATCTTCAGCGGCAACCAGCAAACCTTTGGTCGGTGCTATGATCCAATTACTCACACCGCCAAGCCCCCCCATAACCAACATCAAAGCGATGAAAGGCATAAACCAAACCAAGTGATACTTAGAGAAAAAAGCATCAAAGGCCTGCATAATGCCAGCAACCAGATTGATATCTTGCTGCGGTAAAACAACTGCAATCGCCAGTGAACCTAAAATCAAAGTACTTAAAATGATAAGGACTGAATAAGTTAATGCACGCGGAAAAGCTCGTTGCGGATTATCGACATCATTAGCATGCACAGTAGCAATCTCGATACCGCAGAAAGACATCATAATCGCTGTTAGCGAAACCCACATTGATCTATCCTGCCAATGCGGACTAATACTTGCAGAATCAAATTGCACCTGCAAAGGGTTACCTCCAACAATCCAGGCAGCACCCAAACCAATGATTAGCGCCATAGGCAATAACAAGCCTGAGATCGCACAAATATTGCTAAACATGGCAGAAGAGCGCATACCACGTAGATTAACGAATGTGGCGCCCCAGAAAGCACATACAATAACTAACCACAGGAAATAAGGATTAGACGCCATAGAAGGGTTAATTAGATAGCCAATTGTTCCCGCCACAAAAGATAAAATGGTTGGATACCAAATCACGTTTTCAATCCATTGTAGCCAAATTGCTAAAAACCCTGTTTTTTACCAAACGCTTCTTTTACCCAGATATAAATCCCACCTTGCTTTGCCCAACCAGAAGCAAGTTCCGCGGATACCAGTGCAGTAGGGATTAAAAAAACAATGCACCTAAAATAAAGAAGGAAATCAATTGGCTACCAAAAAGAGCTGTAGCTGGTAAGTTACGAATACTATCTACAGAACCCACCGTAATCATTGTGAGACTAAAAATGGTCAACGTGTGTTTACTACTCATTGCATTCCTTTTCTATTGTTCCAAACGCTTACAAAAGATTATTGTATCGAGGCAAGCTTAAGATAATCTTAATAATCGTGTAAAAATAAACAAAAAACTGCATTCACTTTACGCGACTCTGATCGTTTTGTAAATTGGTGTTCAAAAGGAATTTAAGAATAATCATTTTGTTTATTCCCACCACTATATTGATGTAATTTTTCAGCAAATAAAAACGTGTTTATTGAGACTAGGAGCAAAGAAGCATCCATTTTTATCAATCAATTACCTGTTGAAACATAAAAGTCTTTGCTAGTTCTTAATAACTTACGCTAGGATTATGATAATGCCTTACACCAGGATGTGAATGATGCAACATGTGCGTAAAATCGTTGTCGCGGGGCTTGCCTGTTTAACTTATTCCTGTTTTGTATTCGCTGACGTTGCCAAAGATGCGCTTTGTCAAAATGCAAGTATGCTCTTTATAAACGCCAATTTTATAACTCTAAATCCCAATCAACCACGCGCTACTGCTGTTGCAGTCACTAATCAACGCATTGTAGCAGTTGGAGACCAACAAAAGTTAATGGCGAACTGCCGCGGTAAAAATACCCAACTAGTTGATTTAAAAGGTGCCTTCGTAACACCCGGCTTTATCGATACTCACTCGCAATTTTTACTCTATGGCTGGTTAACTGACCACGCTATTGATTTATCGACTACTAATGCTCTCCAACAGCCTGATTGGCAACCAATCAAAACAACTTCCGCTTTTTTAGCCGCAATAAAAAATAAACTGGACACAAGTGACGACTGGCTCATTATTAATGGCTATGACCAAATGCGCATGCAAGGCGAACCGCTTAGCCAGGCGATGTTGAATGAAATGAGTACCACCAAACCGATCATTGTCTTTTTTCCTCAGGTCACCAAGCCTTGCTTAATCAAGCTGCGATAAAGAAAATGCCCTCCTTAGCTGATAAAATTAACCAGGATGGCATTATCAGCAATGAACCCTTATACAATTTATTAGCGATTCTAATTAAAGATGAACAAATACCCACAGCGATTCAAACTGCAGCCAGGCGTTATTCACAACGAGGTTATACGACAGCCACAGAAACCTATGCCCAACCTAATTGGTTCGGTAGCTATGAGCAATTAACCAAACAGGATAATTTTCCGGTAGATATTATAGTCAATCCTACTAATGTTCTTGAAAGACAACGAATTGAGCTGGTTTATCAGGACATGCCGCGCCTCTATCCAGGTCCTATCTCTATCCAGGTTGATGGTGCTGCAAATGAATACAGAGCCCTTCTCAACCATTCTTATTTAAACGCTAATTCTGAATGGCATGGTGCTCTGAATTACTCACCCAGGGAACTAGAGACAATTTTGATGGCTGCGGGTCGCACAAAAACACCGCTGGCACTGGAGTGCGATGGAGATGGCGGACAAGTTGATTTAG
>NZ_CALJ01000022.1 GCF_000308315.1 Legionella tunisiensis
TAGCATCACCCAAATCAGCTGGCGAACGAACCGTTTTAACACCAGCAGCTTCAAGTGCAGCAAATTTTTCAGCAGCAGTACCTTTACCGCCAGAAATAATCGCTCCAGCATGTCCCATTCGCTTGCCTGCCGGCGCAGTAACACCAGCGATATAGGAGACTACTGGCTTGCTGACATTTGATTTAATGTATTCCGCTGCCTCTTCTTCTGCTGAACCACCAATTTCACCTACCATGATGATCGCTTGTGTCTGGCTGTCTTTTTCAAAAAGTGCCAATGCATCGATAAAAGTAGTTCCTGGAATAGGATCGCCCCCAATTCCAATGCAAGTACTTTGACCAAATCCTTTATCAGTAGTTTGTTTAACAGCTTCATAAGTCAATGTACCAGAGCGCGAAACAATACCAACCTTACCAGGTAAGTGGATAGAGCCAGGCATGATGCCAATTTTACATTCACCAGGAGTAATGATGCCTGGGCAGTTAGGACCGATAAGTCTCGCGTGTGTATTATTCTCTAAATACACTTTGACTTGCAGCATATCCAGTACTGGAACACCTTCAGTGATACAAACAATTAATTTAATACCCGCATCCGCTGCTTCTAGGATGGAATCTTTGCAGAATGGTGCTGGCACATAGATCACGCTGGCGTCAGCGCCTGTTTCATCCACTGCTTCACGTACGGTGTTAAAGACAGGCAAACCGAGGTGAGTCTGACCACCTTTACCTGGTGTTACCCCACCAACCATACGCGTACCATATTCAATCGCTTGCTCTGTATGCAAAGTACCTTGTTTGCCCGTAAATCCTTGGCAAATCACTTTAGTTTGTTTATTTACTAATACACTCATTGCTTAACCTCAAATTTAGTTCCAGCTACTTCTCGTTTATTCACCTGGGAAGTAACCAAGTAAGTAATTAGGCGACAGCCGCCACGATCTTTTTCGCTGCATCAGTTAAGCTGTTTGCGGCGATTACATTTAAATCACTCTTATTTAAAATTTCAGCACCTAGTTTTGCATTATTTCCTTCAAGACGCACAACTACAGGCACTTTCACATCCACTTCTTTAACAGCTGCGATAATTCCTTCTGCAATTAAATCACAACGAACAATACCGCCAAAAATATTAACCAGAATACCTTTGACATTTTCATCAGAAAGGATAATTTTGAACGCTTCACTGACACGCTCTTTTGTGGCACCACCCCCTACGTCGAGGAAATTTGCCGGCTCACCACCATGCAGCTTGATCACATCCATGGTAGCCATAGCCAGACCAGCACCATTAACCATACAGCCGATTGAGCCATCCAGAGGGATGTAGTTCAATTCCCAATCAGTCGCACGATTTTCACGCTCATCTTCCTGAGTAGTATCGCGCATACTCTTTAATTTAGGTTGTCTGTATAAAGCATTTCCATCGATATTAATTTTGCCATCCAAACAAAGAAGTTTGGCCGTTCTTAGTAACCACCAGAGGGTTAATTTCCAACAAACTAAGATCACACTCAACAAACATCTTACCAAGTGCCAGCATTAAATGAGTAAATTGCTTGATTTGCTCATCATTCAAACCAAGCTTGAAACCCACTTCACGGCATTGGTAAGGCATCACTCCGACTAAAGGATCAACCACTACCTTGAAAATTTTCTCGGGTGTTTCATGAGCTACTTTTTCAATCTCTACTCCACCTTCCGTGGATGCCATGATAACTACTCGTCGAGTAGCTCTATCAACAACTGCACCAAGATATAGTTCACGTGCAATATCACAAGTTTCCTCAACTAAAACAGCATTCACCGGCTGTCCGTTTGCATCAGTCTGATAAGTTACTAAGCGTGTACCCAGCAATGACTTGGTAACTGCAGCCAATTCTTCTTTAGTAGAAACCAGTTTAACACCGCCTGCTTTACCTCGCCCCCCTGCATGTACTTGAGCTTTGACAACCCATCTCGGCGTTGATAATTGAGAAGCAACTTGCAAAGCATCTTCCACATTATAAGCAACCTGACCCCGGGGAGTTGGTAAGCCGTAGCTAGCAAACAATTGCTTGGCCTGATATTCATGTAAATTCATCGTTAGCACCCTTAAAAAGCAAAACCCGGCAATGCGGGTCTTGCGGTTAAATTTCATTATCAAACATTGAGTAATAAACGTGATGGATCTTCCAGCAGTTCTTTTACACTCACTAAAAATTGCACTGATTCTTTACCGTCAATTAAACGGTGGTCATAGGAAAGAGCCACATACATCATTGGACGAATAACGATCTGGCCCTTTTCAACAATCGGCCTGTCTTCGATTTTATGCATACCCAAGATACCGGTTTGCGGCGGATTAATGATGGGAGTCGCTAGTAAAGAGCCAAATACCCCACCATTGGTAATGGTAAATGTTCCACCTTGCATTTCTTCCATGCCCAATTTACCTTGTCTGGCGCGTGTTGCTGAATCATTAATCGCTTTCTCTATATCAGCCATGCTCATTTGATCAGCATCTCTCACGACTGGAACAACTAAACCACGCTCAGTAGATACGGCAATACCAATATCGTAATAGCCGTGATAGACAATATCCTGTCCGTCAATGGAGGCATTTACCGCTGGGAAACGCTTCAAAGATTCAACAACAGCCTTGGTGAAGAAAGACATAAAACCGAGTTTTACACCGTGCTTTTTCTCAAAACCATCTTTATATTGAGCACGTAAATCCATGACTGCTTTCAGGTTAACTTCGTTAAAGGTTGTCAACATTGCAGCATTATGTTGTGCTTGGACTAAGCGCTCAGCAATTTTTGCTCTTAGCCTTGACATCGGTACACGGCGCTCTTCACGTGCACCCATTGGTAATTGAGCGACTGGCTCCGTTGTCGATTTGGATGTTTTTCGCGACCTGATTCGATGAACGCAATAACATCTTCCTTCGTAATACGACCATCCTTACCCGAACCAGAAATCTGACCAGACTGCAGATCATTCTCCGCAAGCAAGCGCCTTACAGCTGGACTTGCTGCTTTATCTTCACTGGCAAGATTAGCCTCTTTAACCGGCTGCTTTTCTTCTTTAGCTGCAGGTTGTTCAGCGGCTGCACCAGCCTCTATACGGGCTAATAGTTGACCAGATTGAACTGTATCACCCTCTTTAAAAAGGATCTCCTTTAACACGCCGTCGACAGGAGCTGGTACCTCGAGTACCACTTTATCTGTTTCTAAATCAATGAGATTCTCATCGCGCGTAACTCTGTCACCAACTTTTTTATGCAACGCAGCTATAGTGGCGTCTGCTACCGATTCAGGTAAAGCAGGGACTTTAACTTCAATAGACATGGTTATACCTTCTTATATTATCTAATCAATTTAATCCAATAGAGCTTGTTCAACCAGTGCTTGCTGTTGTTGCGCGTGTAGTATAGGACTACCCACTGCAGGAGCTGCCGCAAACTCTCTGCCAGCATAATGCAAGGATTGATCATCTCGCAAACAATCTATGATATTGTGTTGGGAAGAAAACCATACGCCTTGATTCTGTGGTTCTTCTTGACACCAAACGATCTTTTTCGCCTGCGGAAATTTTTCCAATTCCTGAGTCAACATTTTTCGGGAACGGATAAAGCTGCTCCACACGCACAATGGCTATATGATTTAATTTATCATCACGTCTTTTTTGCAATAGATCATAGTAAACTTTGCCACAACATAACACTACTTTCGTCACTTTAGCTGCATTTATGTCATCTATTTCTGGAATGACTGCATGAAATTTACCCTTCGTTAAATCCGATAAGGGAGATACAGCCAGTTTATGACGTAACAAACTCTTTGGCGTCATGACAATCAAAGGCTTACGGAATTTACGTAACATTTGACGACGCAGCATATGGAACATTTGAGCTGGCGTTGTTGGAGTACATACCTGAATATTATGCTGCGCGCAAAGCTGCATAAAACGCTCCAGGCGCGCAGAAGAGTGCTCTGGTCCCTGCCCTTCGTAACCGTGCGGTAACAACATTACCAAACCGCACAACCGTCCCCATTTTTGCTCACCAGAACTAATGAATTGATCAATAACAACCTGAGCACCATTGGCAAAATCACCAAACTGGGCTTCCCATAATACGAGAGACGTCGGCTCAGAAGAGGCATAACCGTATTCAAAGGCAAGCACCGCTTCCTCTGAAAGAACGGAATCAATAACCGTGAAAAATTTGTGCGGATCAGTCACCGTTTTTTCCAGCGGTACGTAGGTTTCCCCATTTGTTATATCATGCAATACTGCATGGCGATGAGCGAAAGTGCCACGGCCGCAATCCTGCCCCGATAGGCGCACACCATAACCTTCATGCAATAAACTTGCGTATGCCATTGTTTCTGCATAACCCCAGTTCATTGGGATTTCGTCAGCACTCATTTTTTCCCGCTCGGCAAGAAGACGTTTGACAACTGGATGCAATTCAAAACCATCTGGCAACGTGTGTAGCTGTTTTGAGAGTAATTGCAGCGTACTTTTACTAATGGTGGTATCCGCTTTATCCGTCCATTTAGCATTGATATAGGGAGTCCAATCAACAGCTACTCGCCCTTCATAGTCACCATGAACTAGTTCAACAACTGCTTCTCCCTTATCGAGTCTATCGCGGTAGCCCTCAACCAACTTATCAACGTCTTTGCTGTTAATAAGGTTTTGAGCGATTAATTCATCTGCGTAGATTTCTCGCAGGGTACGTATTGATTTGATCTTTTTATACATGGTCGGCTGAGTAACCGCAGGCTCATCGGCCTCATTATGGCCATGACGACGATAGCAAACCAGATCAATCACCACATCCCGCTTAAATTTCATTCTAAAATCAAAAGCAATTTGCGTTGCAAAAACAACGGCCTCCGGATCATCACCATTCACATGAATAACAGGTGCCTGAACCATTTTTGCGACATCAGTACAATATAAAGTAGAGCGCGCATCTAAAGGATTCGACGTCGTGAAACCAATTTGGTTATTAATCACAATATGAATTGTCCCGCCGGTTGAATAACCGCGGGCTTGAGAAAAATTAAACGTTTCCATTACTACGCCCTGGCCTGCAAACGCTGCATCACCATGAACAACAACAGGAACAACTTTATCTTTCTTATCTAAATCATGTTGACGCCGTAAACGGGAACGTGCAGAACCTTCAACCACTGGACCAATGATTTCCAAGTGAGAAGGATTAAATGCCAAAGCCAGATGCACAATTTCCCCTGTTTCCGTACGTATATCTGACGAGAAACCCATGTGGTATTTCACATCGCCAGTACGCTCGTACTTAACCTTTCCTTCAAATTCCTGGAACAGTTGATCAGGCTCTTTACCCAATACGTTGACTAAGACGTTTAAACGACCGCGATGCGCCATGCCAATAACGATTTCCTTAACACCGTCACTGCCCCCTCTGCGAATAAGCTCTTTCATCATAGGAATAAACGCATCTCCCCCTTCAAGAGAGAATCGCTTTTGACCTACATAACGTGTTCCCAAATAACGCTCTAGACCATCAGCCGCAATCAAGTCGCTAAGAATATTTAGTTTTTTCTGCTTATCAAAACTAGGTCGACCGCGAGCAGACTCCATTTTTTGCTGCAACCATTCTGTTTCCGCGTTATCAGAAATATGCATGTACTCAATACCAATACTACCGCAATAAGTGTCACGCAATGCCTGAAATATTTCACGTAACGGCATCTCAGAACCATTGAAATATTTACCGGCAAAAAAGAGCGATTCATATCCGCTTCAGAGAGTTGGTGATAACTCAACTCAAGGCTTGGTACATTCACCCGCTCAGCCATCCCCAAAGGGTCAAGTTTAGCAGCGTGATGGCCGTGGGCGCGATATGCATTCATCAGATGAGCAACTTGATATTGCTTACTATCCTGAGAAGTAACAACCTGCACCCGTTTCTTATCGCTGTTGTGCAAAAAATAATCACGAATATCTCGGTGGGAAATCTCTTTGGCCACACCATCAACTGTTGGCAAGGCATCAAAAGCTGCCCGCCAGTCTGCAGGAACTGAATTCGGATCAGTCAGGTAGTCTTCATATAGACCATCGACGTAAGCCATGCTTCCACCTGACAAATAGGAAGAAGCCCATTGAGTTTGCAGGTCACTACTGCTCATAGTTGTTCTCTCCAAAGGGGTGCGCCCCAATTTTATCGGGGCAACAAGAAAATCGCTATCAAGTTTCCTGGGTCAGCATTTGCTTACGAATATTAGCAATTGCTTCTGTCGGATTGAGTCCCTTCGGACAGACATTCGCACAGTTCATGATTGAACGGCAGCGAAATACACTGAAAGGATCTTGTAATTTATCCAAACGGTGTTGCTTGGCTGTATCACGACTATCTGCCAAAAAACGTCGCGCCTGCAGGAGCCCAGCAGGACCGACAAATTTATCTGGATTCCACCAGAAAGATGGGCATGAACTGGTACAACATGCGCATAATATGCATTCATATAAGCCATCAAGTTGAGCACGCTCCTGAGGCGACTGTAGCCGCTCACGCGCAGGAGCAACGCTATCATTTTGCAGATACGGCTCAATACGCTCATATTGTTGATAAAATTGAGTCATATCAACAGCGAGATCACGTATTACAGGGAATCCTGGTAAAGGCCGCAACACGATTTTGTCCGTTTTCAACTGTGAAACAATCGTAATACAAGCCAAGCCATTAGTACCATTAATATTCATTCCATCAGAACCACAGACTCCTTCACGGCAAGAACGGCGATACGTAATGGTTGGATCCTGTTCTGCTTTTAAACGCTCAAGCAAAGTAAGCAGCATAGGATCGCTTTTAACTGGAACTTGTATCTCATAATCCTGCATATAAGGCTTAGTATCCTTCTCAGGATTATAGCGATAAATCGACAGGGTTAAATTTCTAGTGTCAGCCACGGCATATCCTCTCTAGTAAACACGTTCTTTCGGCTCAAATGGCGCAATATATTTAGGTGATACATTCACTGGGCGAAAATCAATTACATCACCTTCCGCAAAATACAACGTGTGTTTAATCCAATTTTTATCATCACGTCCAGGATAGTCTTCTCGGCTATGTGCACCACGGCTTTCCGTTCGTGTGAGTGCTGATTGCGCCGTTGCATAGGCCGTTGCCATTAGATTATCCAATTCTAATGCTTCAATGCGTGCAGTATTGAATATTTTGCTCTTGTCATCCAAATACGCGTTGGCTAAGCGCTTACGTAAAGCGTCCAATCGATGCAAGCCTGAAGCCATTACTTCGCCTGTGCGGAAAACGCCGAAATCTTCCTGCATTACGCGGTGCATTTCATCACGAATGACAGCAACACTCTCTCCCTCTTTTGAATTTTCCCAACGCTGATATCGCTCCAAAGAAGCAGCAATGTCGTCTTCAGAAATATACGGCATCTCTGGCATTTGGTTAGACTGCCATAATTCTTCTACGTGAATACCAGCAGCACGACCAAAAACAACTAAATCCAAGAGTGAATTTCCACCTAAGCGGTTAGCGCCATGGACAGAAACACAGGCACATTCACCCACAGCATAAAGTCCTTCGACAATGTGCTCTTTACCATTTTTTCGGCCCAATACCTGACCATGCATGTTGGTAGGAATTCCACCCATACTATAGTGACAAGTAGGAACAACAGGTATTGGTTCAACGATAGGATCAACACCGGCGAATTTCATTGATAACTCACGAATACCAGGTAGGCGTGACATAATCAAATCAGCACCCAAATGATCAAGTTTTAGTTTAACGTGATCAACCCCTTTAGGATCAAACCCTTTCCCGGCACGAATTTCCAATGCCATTGAACGAGCAACCACATCGCGCGACGCCAAATCTTTTACTCGTGGCGCATAACGCTCCATAAAACGCTCGCCGTCTTTATTGATGAGGTAACCACCTTCTCCGCGACAACCTTCAGTGACTAATACACCGGCCCCTGCAATACCTGTAGGATGGAATTGCCACATTTCCATATCCTGCAAAGGCAGACCTGCGCGTAACGCCATGCCAAAACCGTCGCCTGTATTAATCAAGGCGTTTGTCGTTGATTGGTAAATACGACCGGCACCCCCTGTGGCAAGAATGCATACGCGAGTTTGGTAAAAAACCACTTCACCCGTTTCGATACACATTGCAGTAACGCCTGCAATATGACCGTGGGCATCTTTGACAAAATCAAGCGCGTACCATTCACTGAATACGTGAGTTTTAGCCTTTAAATTTTGCTGATACAGTGTATGCAATAGCGCATGACCAGTTCTATCAGCAGCCGCACAAGTACGTGCTGCTTGCTCACCACCAAAGTTTTTGGATTGGCCGCCAAATTGACGCTGATAAATTTTGCCATTATCCATACGTGAAAAAGGCAATCCCATATGCTCAAGCTCATAAACAGCTTCCGGTCCTGTTTTGCAAAGGTATTCTATGCAATCCTGGTCACCAATATAGTCAGCACCCTTCACTGTATCATACATATGCCAACGCCAATCATCTTCATCAGCATTACCAAGCGCGGCAGTAATTCCTCCCTGTGCAGACACGGTATGTGAACGAGTAGGAAACACCTTCGACAACAAGGCAACCTTTAATCCTGAATTGGCCAATTGTAGAGCAGCACGCATTCCAGCACCGCCCGCACCAATAATTACTGCATCGAATTTGTTACGTGCAAATGCCATGCTTATCGCCCCCACACAATCATTAAGCCCCAAATAAACTGACCTAGCAGCCACAAGACAACCAGCATCTGAATCGTAAGCCTCAGCGCTGTGCATTTCATGTAATCCGTGGTTACAGTCCAAATGCCTATCCAAGCATGCAAACTCAGTGTAAACAAGGCAATGATGCTAGCAATCTGAAACCAGATACAATGAAACAGAGTAGCCCACTGGTCATAACCCAACTGCGGATGCAACACTATATAACCTAATAAAAACAAAGAATAAGCAGCGAAATAAACCGCTGTTACTCGCTGAATTAACCAATCTTTTAAACCATTACCAGTTAAGCTTGTTACATTGGTTACCATATCCAGATTCCTAGAAAAATTGTCAGAATTACCGCCAAAACAATAACAAAAATAGCGCTGTGACGACCTGCACTAACATCCTCTCCAAAGCCTAAATCCATAAGCAAATGGCGGATACCTGCAAGCAAATGGTAAACCAACGCGGCACCAAAAGCCCATAATAGAAGCTTATTAAAAGGGCTGGCAAGTAAGTTATGCAACTCGGAGAAAGTTTCAGCACTGTTGAGCGACATGCTAAGAAAATAGAGCATGAATGGCAACAAGAGGAACAATATCAACCCGGATATACGATGTAAAATCGAGGCAATTGCCATTGCTGGAAATTTCATCGTCGCCAAATCAAGATTTACTGGTCTTTTTTGGTTCACTGTCAAAATCTTCCTTAAGAGAAAAGTGGTTATAACTATAGCATAAATAAGGCCATAATCAGCCCTTGAGCAAAATCATGCAGCCCACTTAAAATTGAAAACGTGGGCAGTATACCACTCTGTTTTTTAGCGCAAAGTTCAAGCTCGCGAAGGCGAGTTAAATGATTATTATAAGTATCAATGGGGTCATTTTTACGCATATTGGTCGGTGATATACAATCAACGAAATGCAACCCACAGTAGAAAAACACGCTGTACACAACGCATAAAATTGTTCTACAACCTCTTTTTCGCTATCTGGCTATACTCATACTATGCTTCTATTACAAGGCTTATAGGGACATCGCCATGCTCATCAAACGCCCTATTTATAATCAGCAATTAGAATGTGTGGCCGTAGATATTATCGCTAATCAACAAGCAAAGGAACATGAAAATTTATTCGAACATTTCACCACCATACTTGCCAATACCGAGAAAAATCTACTCGTGTTTATCCCCTATACGTTTAAATTTTTGGTTGAGCAGGCAGAGTCCTCCATTGTTAACCCCATTGTTTTAAAACTTGCTGCTATAGACATTGATACAATCTGTCCGCGAGCAGAACTAGAAACATCCAAATCCACGTTTGCCTTGGTGATTGATAAACCCGAACAGCTAGCGTGGCTGAATTTTGCCGAATACATTGCCCTCAGTGAACAGTTAATGAAAGCCACCAACCTGACTAAAGTAGTGAAATTCAGTCAAGATCGGCAACGTAAAGTGATTGCCTACGGACTGAGTGAATATATGAATTTTGAACGCTGTAAAACCATGGCAATGGACTACTATTGCGGTAATTTTCTCTTCCAAACCCAGGAAACTGAAAATACAGAAATTGCAACGAACAAATTTAATCTCTTGGAGTTAATTAGTAAATTGCAGCAGGCAGAGACTGACATAGAAACTATTGTCGAATTAATCCAAACCGATCCCGTGTTAAGCTACCAACTGTTAAAAGTAGTTAACTCTGTTGCCTTTTCTGGTTTTCAAGCTATTGAATCGATTGAACAAGCTGTTGTGCGACTAGGGATTGCAAATTTAAAAAACTGGGTGATGGCCGTATCAATGACCAATATTTCCAAAAAACCACTGGAACTTGTTGAATCAGGGTTAATCCGCGCACAAATGGCACAAAAACTGGCTGAAACACAACCTAGTATTTGCCCCCAAAGCGCCTATACTACTGGGTTACTTTCAGTATTAGATAGCTTAATGGATAGTCCTATGAGTAATCTAGTCGATAAAATTACTCTGACAGACGAAATCAAATTAGCCTTGACTGCCCGTAAGGGCGCTTTGGGAGAATTACTTGCAACAGTCGTTGCTTATGAAGAGGGACATTGGGATACTCTTAAAAAACCGCTTATTCCAGTCTTGACCTAAGTCAAATTTATATTGATTGCCTCGAACAAGTAGCACTGAGCAAAAAAGCCATGAGCGCCCCCTCTTAAAGGAATAGTTATGTTATCACTAAAATACTTGGCCTCTCAGTTGTATGATGGATTTATTCTACTTGCTTTATTTTTTGCCTTTACAGCTATTTGCCTTAGTACTACCCATGGTGTAGCCATTCCACCCGCCTCACGCTGGTATCAAGTCAGTCTATTAGCTATTTTTTTGATGTATTATTTGCTTTCTATTTGTTATGGAGGAAAAACTATTGGAATGCGTGCCTGGCATTTAGTCATTATTACTGAACAAGGTAATCCCAGCTTATTACAAGCTATAATGCGCCTCATTCTTTTAATACCGGCAGCACTAGGCGCGTTGATAAAGTGGGAGAACCCGCAAAAATTACTTTTACGCTGGACAAAAACCGAATTAGTTTCAGCAGATAATTGTCGATGACACGAGAAAATCCCAAAGACTCCCGTCTAGTTAACGAGACATCCCTGGTGTTGCTCCATGTGACTGGCGGAAACTCTCGCGCGGCGCCTCTGGGGGATAACCATAGCCTTTATCAGCGAGTCGTTTTACGATTTGCAGATAACGCTCGCCCCAAAGTCCGGGATCAAAATTGGTTACTACAACATTAAAATTTAAATTAATTACCGACTCAAAGGCCTTACGCTGTGCAAGCTCATGGCCCGCAAAAGCAATCTGCACCTCTGTTTCAGCATCAATACCGCCAGTTTTTAATCGCTCAACCAACAAATAAATCATTTTCTCGATAGTATAAAATAATTTACACATCGACATTCCGGCAGAGTACATCTCCTGTCCCTTGGAAGTAACCATTTTAAACCCATGGTCATAAATTGGATAGACAAATTCCACCTCGCTGGAATCAGGTAAAGGCTCGGGATTAAGAATGATCGGAGGAGATATCGGCTCAATCGTCGGAGTAATAATCGCTAATTCAAAATCAGCCCAATGCCACCATAATTGGTAAACATCTTCCACGCGTCCAAGTGGGTTATCCTCATAATCATTCATGACCCTACTCTGGACTTCTGCTCCAAGCTCTGAAAAACCAATTTCAGCATTTTGTTCGTTATCAGGCATTCTTGGTACCGGTTATCAATTTTTATAACTCTATCTTAGCCCAAAATGGTAGATGGAGCACGGCTAAAAAACTCAAGAAAATGTAAAATAAGTGACAAAAAGGCGTTTATTCAACCTATTCAAGACACTGATAATAGATTGGTGGTTGAATTTTGCATTTAAAGCAACTGCTTTGGCAGACTGGTTTTTCCTGGCAGCAACCAATGACGCCTTTTCGTAGCCAGAGCTCCAGCATAGGTTGCAATGCTTGGATATCAAGCCCAAATTCACGCGCCATTTGTTGATTACTGGCCACTCGTGCGCGACGTATATACTCACGAATTTGAAACAACATGTGCCTCTCCAAAAATAGATTTTTTGTAAAATAAAAATCCAACAGCAAGCCCAACACAAGCGACCATCAGTATAATCCAGAGAATTGATTCCTGCGGATGAGCTGAAAATGTTGCCAACTGATAAAACAAAACTGCCATTGTATAAGCAATAATAAAAGACCAGATAATAGAAAACCACATCAATGAACGACTAGCTTCCTGGCGAATGACTGCCATTGTTGAAACACAAGGGATATAAAGTAAAATGAACAGCAAATAGGCATAAGCACCTACTCGTCCATCAAAGCGTTGAGCCATCATGCCATAGACAGACTGTGACATTTCTCCATCTGGCGCACTCGCGACAATAGGATTTAACAAAGCATGCCCTAAATCCGCCAAATTCTGGGGAATTGACCAGACTGCCATTTGCAAGGAAGCCCAAAAATCAAAATTCGCCACACCCGCCTGGCCAATATTCCCAAGTTGAGCGTAAAGTGAATTCAAAGAACCAACAACTACCTCTTTCGCCAGCATACCCGTTAATAAACCCACCGTAGCAGGCCAATTATCTTGCTGCAAACCCATGGGAGCAAAAAAGGTGTTAACCATTGGCCTAACAAAGACAGCACCGACTGCGTACTCGCTTCACCGGTGCTAAGACCACCCTGTATAGTCAATGCATTCAAACCGCCTAAAATCACGCAGACAGGAACAATTAAACGGCCAGCACGGATAACAAAATACCGTAAACGTAGAGAGGTTTCTCTCAACAAACGCTTTAAAGCCGGTTTATGGTAAGCGGGTAATTCCAGAATCAATGGTGAGGCTTTGCCGCTCAACGTCGTTTGGCGCAGAATAAAACCGGTCAGCACAGCCATTAAGATCCCAATCAAATAAAGAGAAAACACCACATTTTGCCCACCACTAGGGAAAAAAGCTGCAACAAAAACTGCATAAATGGCCAAACGGGCACTACAAGACATGAAAGGGCTCATCAAAAACTGTCAATAAGCGCTCCCTTTCTGAATCCAGTGTTCGTGCAGCCATGATGGCTGGAACATTACAGCCAAACCCCACGATCATGGGCACAAAAGATTTCCCAGGCAAACCTAAAGCCCGCATGGCCTTATCAAC
>NZ_CALJ01000021.1 GCF_000308315.1 Legionella tunisiensis
CAAAGTTCGCCAATCACTCATACTTTTCCAAAATTAGATGCGTCACTAAATTATAAAACTAAATACCACAAGGTTATATAGCCATAAAATACTAAAACCAAAGACTGTTTAGATTTCTTTTTTCGGTAAATTATCCCATTCCACAATTAAACTATTCCTTATGTATCTATTTTTTCACTTCTGGTAGGAATGATCATGACATCACATAATGTACATGCGCTTGAAATTATCACGGTCGAAGAAGCAGTCCATGCTCCGGTTTTACGAGAGCCAGCGCAACTGGTTTCTTTTCCGCTGAGTTCTGGTGATATACAACTAATTGCCGCGATGAAAAAAAACTACATGAACTAGGTGGTGTTGGTCTGGCTGCTCCCCAGGTAAATCATGCCAGGCAAATTATTGCCGTCTATATTCCCGAAGAAGCCGCTTTATTGAGAAATAACGTCAACCCTTATCCAATGCATATTATGATTAACCCGAGCTATCAAGGGATTGAACAAGAAGGGGTTATTCATGATTTTGAAGGCTGTTATTCCGTCTCTAGTAAAGCTGGCAAAGTGCCTCGATACAATCAAATAGCGCTTCATTACCAGGATGAAAATGGGCGCGCTCACAGTAGTACAGAGCGTGGATTTTATGCCAGAGTGTTACAACATGAAATTGATCATCTCAATGGCACGTTGATTATTGATAGATTAACACCTGATTGTGTACAAGGTAGTGTACAAGAAATGATGGCTTTGCGGCGCAAGGAATTATCTGATGAACAAAAAGCTGCCTTCGATTTAGTCATCAGTAAAAATTTAAACGATAACGGATCCGTGAAATCTTAAAGGCAGAACTTCAAACTAGTCAGCAAAATGAATATTAAAAATATTATTTTCGATCTGGGCCATGTGATTGTCAGCTGGTTCCCTGCTCTGATTATTAGAAATACTTTCCCACATTATGACCAGCATCAACAGCAATATTTAGTCGAAAAAAGAGTTAGAAGCAGCATTTAGATTCATTTAAATTTGGGAAAAATTTCTGAAGACGAGGCAAAACTAGCGTCTATCTCAGACATGAAGGATATTGATGCTCAACATCTGACTATTCTTTTTAATTACGTAAAATCTACGCAGGTACTAATTCCAGGGACCACGGCGATTATCAAGTCATTGCATAAGAATGGCTATACTTTGATTATGCTTTGCAAAGAAATAATTTAATTGCTCATGAGACAGTATTTATTGACGATCATGAACCCAATACGCAGGCAGCCAGCTCGTTAGGCCCCCATACAATTTTATTTTCTGACTCGACATCCTGTTTACAAAGACTTAAGAGTCTCGGTATCACTGTTCATAACCAGGATTACAGAATAAATTAAATCTATAGAGAACAAATCAGGTTCTTTTGCATTAAAAGAACCTGACGCTTTTTATTACC
>NZ_CALJ01000020.1 GCF_000308315.1 Legionella tunisiensis
CAATCAAACTAGACTTTTAATCGCGTGTACCTACGTATTTGTCGTCAAAGTAACGGCGCAGCTTAGTTCTTAATGTACCTCTACTAATTCCAAGCATAATTGCAGCACGTGATTGGTTATATTTGCAATGCTCCATCACGGCACGAAATAGCGGTGTCTCAATTTCCTCAAGAACAAACTGGTACAGATCAACAGGATCAGTTCCCTTCAGCTCGGTGAAATATTTCTGCACTGATTGAGTGACACTCGCAGCCAGCGACGAAGTAGTATCCCCAGCCTCATTACCGATTGTTGTCATTCTTATTAACTCCTCCTTTTAAAAGCAGCATCTTACCCAATTGAGCAATTCCTGACAAGTACAGACTTAGCAAATTTGACTTAAAAATCAGGAATTACTGAATGAGCTTAAAATAACTAAGCTCACTCCAATAAGTCAATTTTGCCTATTAAAATTTCAACATAGCTGGATTGAAAGGCTTGCCATTAACCGATAATTGCCCCTGGTTAAGACTCACTTCAATCACATAATCACTTCCTTGTACTGTCAATACGCCATTCTGTACCAATGTAGCTAATTGCTTGGTAGCAAGTGTGGTAGCCTGCTCATTAACATCTACAGAGCTTGTAGCTGCTTGAGTAGTCGTATCAGTACTGGCTTGCGGCTGTACTTTATCAACAACACCTTGCTGACTTGGGTTAGCCTGTGGCGACATCATCTTTTGCTTAATTGATTCTGTCATAAGCTGTTGTACAACTGCAGAAGGGATTTTCAACTTACCGTTGCCTTGAATTTTTTGCATGAGTTCAAAGGGATTACCAAAGTCACCTTTCGGCAGAGAAACCAATAAGTTACCTTCAAGTGTACCCTGAGGCATCACAAAATTCATTTCTGAAATTTCAAACTCAGCTCCCTTGCTAAACAACCTGGGTAACTCAGGCAACATGGCTAACACAGCTTGTTGGCGTTGAGTATCAGTACCTTGTTGCAGCTGATTTAATTGATTATTCAATTTAGCTAACACATCTGCATCAAGATTTCTAATAGCTACTTCTAAATTACCTGGACCATAAGTTTTTCCATTAGCTACTATTTTTTCTAGTGACGTTTTAAATTGTGAACTAAACAAACCCTCTTCAATATCGCTGTTAGAACGCATATCGAATTGGCCTAGCTCAAGCAGCTTGGTATCTTTATTCATGACTACAAGCGATGGGAAAGATAAACTTGCATCACCCAAGAACAAGCCTGTTGGTGTCTTGTGTAAATTGTACTCGCTAGTAATAGTCGACATTGTTGTATTGATTTGATCTTTCGTAAAATGCAAACCATCTATGGCTATACTACCGTCAACTTCACCCATATCAGAGGAAACACTGGTTGAGGTTGACATACCTAACCAATCAAATTCCGCATTTCCTTCCTTAGCAAATAGCTTGAAGGCAGGCAACGTTGTATCAATGCTTGTATTGCCAAAATAATTTACAAAAAAGCTCATATTCAACTTTGGCTGAGTAGATTGGCTTGAGAATAAGTTATTAAATTTGTCAGCATACTGCCCTGGCAAAGTTAAAACAGTATGAGCAAACCCCAAACCGAATTTTATGCCACGATCTGAAAATATGACGGGACCATGATAAATGGTAATCGGCATTTGCATTTGGTAATCTTCAGCAGGAACTGTCTGGGATTTACCATTGATTTGCACTACACGCTCAGGAACATGTAAACGCCAGTCTAATGAAGCCTCAGAAGTAAACCAACCACGCTTGTACTGCACAATTTCAGCAGCAACCCCATTGGATTGATTGACTATATTAAGGCTTTCTCTCACCTTACGCTCAGTGAGATAACCCATACCATAATAAGAGCCGAGGACTAGAGCGGCTATAAGAACCACTAATCCTGTGAATTTTTTCATTATTATCTCCGTGTTAGTGTCCGTCCTATGCGGTGAGGAAGAAACTCTACCACCGCAGAGGGTTACCGTCATAATTAAAACACGAGATTCACTAACTAGCAAAGAAATATCCGAATAAAAACAGAGTATACGTATATCAATGGACTTAAACAAAATA
The DNA here is from genome assembly GCF_000308315.1 of Legionella tunisiensis. Lineage (GTDB taxonomy): Bacteria > Pseudomonadota > Gammaproteobacteria > Legionellales > Legionellaceae > Tatlockia > Tatlockia tunisiensis. Next base: position 2,077 of record NZ_CALJ01000020.1, read on the forward strand.
GATTGCCTGGCTACGCTACTTCAGGAGCAGAACCCGGCGAACGATTGTAGTGACTTGGCGTGGTTTCTACGAAATCCAGACTGCGTTTGGAAAAAACCGAGCCAATTGCCGTGCATTACACGGCGATTGGCGAGAGATAGAATTTAAAAATTACTGCATCTTACGGATGGGCTTGCAATATGTTTCTTTCACTGCAAATGCCAGGATCAAAGCGACGAGCGAGCAAAGTGGTAGTATTTTCAAGCCAGCCTGAAAATCTGACAGCAATAAAGACTCAACATTGTATGCTCGAGCACCTGATACCAAGTCAACCAGACGGCCTACCAAAGGCTGCATGAGTGCGCCAACAAAAATAGAAATCATATTGGTAAAGGCAATTGAAGTACCTACAACATTGCTTTCATGAATCTCAGTCGATACCGCATAGGCAATCGCTACGCCAGTATTAGTCAAACCAAAAGCAAAGAAAATAAGGTAAGCTGACGTTTGATCCAACGATGGATAAAAGACAAACAATGAACTTAAAACTATGCCGCACAAGGCAGAAAAAATCATTAATGGCTTGCGACGCCCCATTCTATCTGACAACCAACCTGATAATGGACCACTGATTCCCCAGCCAATAAAGATTAAACCTGTTGCAAACGCTGCTGCATGAGCAGTCAAACCACGGCCATATTGTAGATAAGCCGGGCCAATGGCTTCCCCAATAACAGCAGTAGGTCCAAATAGAAACCCCGCATAGAGTGCATTTATCCAAGTTTGGCGATGCGACAAAATAATACGCAAGCTATCTAAAATACTTACTCTTGCTTGGTATTTGATTTCACGTCGCTTCGTGCCAGGTCTGTCCTGGACAAACTGATATAAAAGACCGGCAAGAGCAATAAATAAAAAGGCAATAATTAGCATGCTATGCCGCCAGCCGACGTTAGCAACTAAAAAGGAAATGGGCGCTTCACCCGCTGCTGCTCCTAACATGCCGAGTGCCTGAGTTAAACCAGCTAATAAGCCCAGCATGGCTGGAGGAAACCAGGATGTCGCTAAACGTAATGAGCTAACAAAGGCAAAAGCGGCGCTAAACCCAATCAACATACGTCCTACTGAAGCCATCATCAAGCCATCAGCCAAACCAAAAATACCACAACCCAGAGCGGTGATTAAAGACATGACGGTTAAAATCGCGCGAATACTCAGACGATCTACTGTAAGTCCAACTGGAATTTGCATCAAAATATAGGGAATGTAAAACGAAGCGGTTAGGATGCCAAATCCCGCTTCATTGATTCCAAAATCTATTTGCAGGCTTCGGTGCATAACTCCGGGAGCTACGCGCGCAAGATAGTCAGAGAAATAAAATGCAGCTGCTAATCCCCAAACAATCCATGCAAAACCTAATTGATTTATGCGACTTGCTTTATCACTTTCAGACATTACTATCATATTCATAATTCAGTACTCAGCTAGTATTTTCGTCCTGATTGAAATTAAAATCAATCTCTTAGTTGCACAATAAAAATAGGGATTTGTTTAATAAAAAACAAGATTAACCCGCATTATACTGTTGCCGGCAATTATTTCAACACAATGAGCATTCTAGAACTTACCATTTTTCTAACAGACTGTATATATCAATAACGATTTTTTAATCGCGACCAAGCGGTAACTAAGATAAAAATTAGATATAATTCCTCTTTTTCAGCAGGTATAAAGTGAATGAATGATCTCGAATTAGCAATAAAACATGCATTGGATGCGACCGGCAACTCTAAAGAAGCAAACAAAGCTTATTTAGAGTTCATCAAAGCGAATTTTATTATTCCAATTGATAAAAACTCAGCGGCTGATCAGCCGGAGGTATTATATTTAGAAAATAACGGTGGGTTTCTTCTACCTGTATTTACTAATAGGGACTATTTTGATCATTGGGCATGCGAGATTAGTGATGCCATCCAGCTGCTTAGATTGTCAGGTGTTGACCTGTTGAAAGGAATTGGTGAGCAAGTCACTGTTTGTCTCAATATTGGCAGCCCAATATATAAAGAATTTAATCCAGCAGAATTAGCCAGAATGCGATCCATGGTTTTGAAATTATTTAAATAGTGTGATCGACGTAAAAACGCGCATGTTTTCTGTCGGCAAATGACTATTGTCTCATAAAAAACCTGGTCTTTTTTAGGAGAGCCAGCCAAAGTGCGTTAATTCGACCTAGAGAAATAACGCTAATTTCTCAGGTCGAACTTACGTAGCAATTTTTCGTCTTAAGCAACCAGATCCAGCACTTGGTAACCGACCACAGCTGTAGCCGCTATTGCACCCGTAATTTTGAGTACATTGGCGAAAAAATGGCTATTTATCAAACTATTAGGTTTCTGATAAGATTGATCATTCGCTGCAACTGGTTCATCATTTATCAGGGCATCGTCAGTAAGCTCAAACAGTGGTTTCTCGCCATAAAATCCAGCCCACCAACCTTCGAGCCATTGATAATACTCCTGACTCCCTTCACTGAAAGGATTCTCTTCTTCCTGAATATCAGCCAGGGCACATTCGTAACCATCCGTATAACACTCTTCAAAACTTGGATGTTCAATATTAAAACGCAGTTTAATATGTGGTAACAGCTCTGTTGTGTCATTCATGTTGGTACCCTCTCTTAACGTCCCTCAAAGTAACTAGTAATTTTCAGCTTCCTGCTAAACTAAATGCATTCTTAATGCCATGATTTACGTATCACTTAATATTCATTCTACGACTAGAGGTTGACCTTGTGTTTGAAAACGCATTTTTTTACACTTTCTTGACAAAATAAAAACCCTCATAACAATAAAGTAACAATTCATTGATTTTATTGAGGATTATGGGGCTAACCGGCAATGAGTCCATTGCCCCTTGCTTTTGTAATAAAAAACCCGGTCATGTAAACGATTATCTCGTCCTTGCCAAAACTCAATTTCATCAGGAATTACGATATATCCTCCCCAATGTCTTGGCCGGACTATCGGTTCTTGGCCATGTTGGGCTATTAATTCATTAAGAGAGCACTCGAGACTTTTTCTATCGGAAATTTTCTGGCTCTGTGGTGAAGCAATTGCACTTAGTTGGCTAGTTACAGGCCTTGACGCAAAATAAGTATCCGATTGTTTTTTAGTAGTACGCTTTACCCGGCCACGAATTCGAACTTGCCGAGCCATTTGAGGCCAATAGAAATTTAGTGCGGCATAGGGAGTATGGCTTAATTGTACCGACTTGGTGCTTTCGTAGTTCGTATAAAAAATAAAGGTTCCCTCATCTAACCCTTTAAGCAAGACTACACGAGAATCTGGATACCCTTTTTCATCTACTGTAGCTAAAACCATCGCTGTTGGATCACTCTTCTCTGATAACAACACTTCTTCAAACCAATGCTTAAATTGGGTAATAGGGCATTCTTCAATGCCCTCTTCATCAAGGTTTAAATCACCATATTCACGGCGGATTTCCGCCAAA
>NZ_CALJ01000019.1 GCF_000308315.1 Legionella tunisiensis
TTTGCTCACAATAAAAACAATAAGACTATTATTTAATAAAACGCGTGTATATATTTAATTGATAGAGGTGGTGTATGACAAGGGTAAAAAACGAGATAAATGAGATTGAATATCATAATTCTGTTCTTGACGCCATTGATAAAACAAAGGCATCCTGGTCAAAAATAACAACAACTCCAGTAGTTTATAAAGATGATTGGGTTAATTTTTTAAATTGTTATTCTGAGTTACTCCGCCTCAGAGCAATGGATGAATTTGACACGTTAGACAGCAGAGTTGGAAAACGAACTTAGAGACGCTGCAACTGCACGGGAGGGGTGCGGAGATCACGTTGTTCATGAAAACAATCCTAATGCAGTCACAATTGACCTACAAAAAGACACGATCACAAATGCCACAAATGTCACAAATAGTTCAACACCTTTTGATATCTTTAAAAAAGCGTTCTTACTTCAGACAATTTTACAAATTTAAAAGAGTATATACCGAATATAAAAAACCAACACAAACAAAATATAGCACGCCAGCTGGTTACGATGTTCGAAGTTATGAACAATGTTTCTGACTATGAGAATGCTAAAAATTACTATCAAGAAAACCGCAAGCTACTCAATGAGCGAGATGATGGTTTCTTCTTGAAAAGCTCAGCTACAGTAAAGCTTGTTGATAAATTTATGAACAAATCATTATCTAAAAGAGAACAGGCATTCGAAGAGGAGCTTAAGTTTAGTTCTCGCATTGATGATAAATATAACATGTGATTTGCAATGGTTGTTTTATGGATTACCAGACTAAATTCGTCCAGAATAAGACCAATTTTAACTCCTCAAAAAATTTTCGACAGAACCTAAATTAACGAGGGGTTATATCTTTGCTGTGTTCATCATCATCTTGCCTGGTATTATTTTCTTGTGGCTGGCTTTTATTAAACATAGTAGGGCGATATCTCCTTTTCGACACAATTTCAATTAGTTTGGATACATAGTCTTTGGGAAGGCTACGATCTGGATGTATTCCTGCAAAAACGACGTAACAAAAAGGCAATTATCCGCTTCCTGTCTCGTTTATTAAAACGCCTACCCTCAATCGTAACCGACAGACTAATGAAAAAGGGGAAATCAAGTTTCCCCTTTT
>NZ_CALJ01000018.1 GCF_000308315.1 Legionella tunisiensis
TCTTTTCCCCAGCTTTATTTTTACTTCCTGAACCAGAGATAGCATTGCTTTTTCAAAAATTTGAAATGACTTTTGCATGTAATCCAACGCTTTATGGCCATTTTCAACTGCCAAATTGATTTGCTTTTTCCAATAATTCTTCTGGTTTTTTGAGGCTCGCTAATTCCTCTGGTTTTAAATAAGTTAAACCTTGTAACGTTTTAACATTAAGCTCAGCGATTGCTTGAAAAGGTTCTTGTGCCTTTTTAGCCATTTCACTCCATTTCTCAAAAGAAGCTTGATTCATGATTTTCTCCGTTTATGTTGCACTGCACAATATTAGATTAGTACTTATACGCTATGCTTGTCAAGGGTTTTGTTAATTTTTTCGCAATGCAGCATAATTTCTTTTACTGCTTGAAAAATCCCTGCCATTGCTTAAACAATTGCTGCATCTGCTGCGACAATACATCCGTTGTTTGCTGATAATCTTTGAGATAAGGATTCGTTTGCAATGATTTTTCCAGAGACGAAAACATCTGTTCTAACATTCCCTTAAAGGCTTGATTCATTGGATGATGAGCCAACATAATTAATTGCCGCAACATGTCGACAGAAAGAAATTGACTGGAACCACTTTCCATCTCCACAAAAATCTGTAGTAGGGTAACGTTGGTTATGTCTTTGCCGTTCGTTGAGTCTTCGACTCGAAAAGGAATGCCATCCACAACATATCGCTGCAATTCTTCAACGGTAATATATTGGCTTTTCTCTGTATCATAAAGCCTGCGATTCTTATATTTTTTAATCAATCTAATTGCCATTTTACTCTCTTTACTGACTTTAAGCTTACAGTTCGAGTCTGTAAGCTTAGATTTTAATACATATGCAGGCCACCGTTTACACTTAAATTCGCACCGGTGATATAACGACTTTTATCGCTGATTAGAAACTCGACAGCCCATGCAATTTCCTCCGGCTCAGCCAAGCGTTTAGCAGGAATCAACGCAATGATTGATTCCAAAATATCGGGTCTGATACCTTTCATCAATCGCGTATTAACATAGCCCGGCGACAAACTATTGACCGTAATATTTTTTGCCATTAACTCTTGCGCCAGACTTTTAGTGAATCCATAAACCCCCGCCTTGGATGCTGCATAATTGGCTTGGGAGAATTGTCCTTTTTGGGCGTTGACAGAAGAAATATTAACGATACGCCCACTTTCCTGATCGCGCATATATTCAACGACATGCCGAGTTACATTAAACATCCCATCAAGATTTACAGTCAGGACTGCATCCCATTGTTGCTTGGTCATTTTGTTAAAGACAGCATCTCGAGTAATCCCAGCATTATTAATTAACACATCCACACGGCCAAATTCTTTGACAATGTCATCAACAACTACTTTGCATTCGTCAAAATCAGTGACATCCATATGCCTATAGTAAGTATGTTGATAGCCTTCCTCATGGAGCTCAGCTTCCCATAACGTACCTTTGTTCTCAGCAAGGACATCTAAGGCGATTATGTTGCCATAGAGCGAATTTAAGTGTTTGGCAATAGCAGTTCCAATATCACCGGTGCCACCAGTAACTAATACAACTTTCTCTTTTTTGCATGTGATTACCTTCATTGATGAGCATAGGAGCTACATGTATTGACCACCATTAATGTCCAGATTTGCACCAGTAATAAACCCTGAGTCTGGTGAAGCTAAGAAAGCAACAGCATGGGCAACTTCTTGTGCCGTACCTAAACGTCCAACCGGTATATTGGCAATAATATTTTTCAATACGTCTTCTCTGACACCTGTTAACATAGGTGTTTCAATATAACCAGGTGAAATGGTATTGACTGTAATCCCTTTGGAAGCAACCTCCAACGCCAGACTTTTGGTAAACCCAAAAAGAGCCGCTTTGCTAGCAGCATAATTACATTGACCAAATTGCCCCTTGCGACCATTGATGGAAGAAATAGTAATTATGCGGCCATAATTTCTTTCCAGCATGGCGGGCAAAACATTACGTGTCACATTAAATACACTGGTCAAGTTTGCATCAATAACCTGTTGCCATTGTTGGGGAGACATTTTTTTGAAACTGGAATCCACTGTTATTCCAGCATTATTTACCAGAACATCAATCTGGCCATATCGCTCTAAGATTAAAGCAGCTAGTTTTTCACAGTCATCAAATTTGGCAATATCTGCATAAAAAATATCAATATCAAAGCCAACCTCTTTTTGAGCTGCTTGCCACTGTTTCGCCTCTTCATGCCTACCATCTTTAAAATAACAGGCAATCACTCGATAATTAGCGGCCAAACGTTGGCAAATAGCGGATCCTATTCCGCCAGTACCCCCAGTAACTACAGCCGTCATTCGTTCCATAAATAACTCCTTTCTATAATGTATACCGGTGTCTATTACTTCAAAGTAAAAATATAGCAATGTCAATGCCAACACTGCGTAACTACTTTAATTTTATTATTTAATTTGTAATTCGATTAAAAGAAAGCCATGAGCCAAGCAGAAAATAAATAATCGTTTAAAATGAAGAACAATTAGCGGATAAAATAAATTCGCCACCATCCATGCTCAACATGGATGGTGGCGAACCTGCTGTAGGGACATTACTTAACGATGAGGCCGATCGGCCTCAAGTTAAAATAAGCAATCGTTTAAATTTTTACTGGTTGCGGAACATAGCCCTTGATTTGTTGAGCGAATTGGCGCAACACCTCTAAACCAGACTCTTCAGCTTGCTTACACCAATTTTGCAAGGCGTCTACCAACTCTTTCTGCGAAGTGGCTGTTTTTAACCAGATATTTTGCAGAGATTGTCGATAGTTATAAACCACCTGCAATTGTTCATGACTGGCTAACAACGCTTGTAAACGCGATTTTGCCCGTGGTGACAACAAGCTATCTTGTAAGCGTAACAAACGGCCAGCGCGTTGGAAAAGGTGTTTCTGGCCTTTATTCTCGCTAATACGTTTCTCATCTTTAAGAATAGGACGCATAACACGTTTGTAATAATTAGACATAATCTGAAAGCGATTACTAACTACTGCTTTAACCGTTTCAAGATCAACTTGTAATTTCCCAGCATCCATCGCCAATTTAGGCGGCAGTTTTTTGACTTTTGCCAAACCTAAGAAAGCCAAGCAGCGAATATATAACCAACCGATATCAAACTCCCACCATTTCACCGAAAATTTGGCAGAAGAGGCAAACGTGTGGTGATTGTTGTGTAGCTCTTCTCCACCTATCCAAAACCCCCAGGGAATAAGATTGGTTGACGTATCAGCACATTCAAAATTTCTATAACCCCAGTGATGACCTACTCCATTGACCACACCGGCAGCATGAAGTGGAATCCACATCATTTGGATTGCCCAAATAGTAATACCTGGAAGACCAAATAGTACTAGGTCAGCAATAAACATTAACAGGATACCTTTGGCAGAAAAACGCGAGTAAACATTACGCTCCACCCAGTCATCTGGCGTACCATGCGAGTATTTAGCAATCATTTCTTGATCGCTCGCAGCTTCTTTGTATAACTCAGCACCCTGCCAGAATACCTTTTTCAGGCCTAGAACCTTAGGACTATGCGGATCGCCTTCAACATCAGTAGTCGCATGATGTTTGCGATGAATGGCAACCCATTGTGCGGTTACCATACCGGTCGTTAACCATAGCCAAAAGCGGAAAAAATGACTAATAATCGGATGTAATGTCAGTGCACGATGCGTTTGATAACGATGTAAATAAATCGTAACGGCTGCGATAGTTATTTGAGTTAGCACAATCGTGGCTATTACATACCCCCAAAACGACAAATTTAAAACACCGTAAATCATTGATTACTCCCCAATAGGTAAATAATTGTGCATTGAGACAACAATTTTTCAAGGCACCTTCTATATAATACCACAAATTGCACAATTCGCATTGCATCGTATCCACTTGTGGACGATAATTTTCACATAAGGTAATGAGATATGGCTCATTTCCTTCACAGTAGGACTATTTCAATGAATGAAAAATTACAACGTCTTTTAGAAAACATAGTTCCTTTCCTCATGCTTGGGATAGCGATTGCATTAGTCATCGGATTATTCATTATGTTTTCTTATGTACTGATATGGGGTCTATTAATAGGTGGTATTCTTTGGGCAATATCTTTCGTAAAAAGTTATTTTTTCCCAGTAATGTGCCCACAAAAAGCGAAGGGCGAGTTATTGAACATAACGATAAAGACTAATGCCTGAATTACCGGAAATAGAAACGACCAGGCGTGGTTTAAGCCCGTTTTTACTCAGTCAGACCATTACAGAGATTACAATAAGACAGCCACAACTGCGCTTACCGGTTACACCTGCGTTAGATAATCTCTGCGCTGGGCAGGTAGTGAAAGCAATTTATCGGCGTGCTAAATATTTGTTGTTACAATTATCCGAAGGTTATTTGCTTATCCATTTGGGAATGTCCGGCCATTTACGTATTACGGATAAAACATCTATTGCGACTAAACATGATCACATTGATATGTTACTGCAGAACGGATTAATCCTTCGTTACAATGATCCTCGCCGCTTTGGATTATGGCTTTATTTAAAAGAAGATCCTTATCAACATCGTCTTTTAGCTCATTTAGGACCAGAGCCTTTGGATGATTCATTCACTGGAGGCTATCTAATTCAGCGGGCAAGGCATAAAAAACAAAGTATTAAATCCTTTATTATGAGCAATGACGTGGTCGTTGGTGTAGGTAATATCTATGCTACAGAAAGCTTATTTTTAGCTGGCATCCACCCTCTGACACCGGCGGGTTCTCTTACGTTGACTCAGTATGACAGACTGGTCACACATATTAAGCAGGTCTTGGAACAAGCCATCAAGGCTGGAGGAACAACGTTGCGCGATTTTTATGCTGTCGATGGTAAACCAGGCTACTTTACGAATGATTTACAAGTTTATGGTCGAAAAAATCTTCCTTGTTTTCAGTGTCAAACATTGATTACAACGGCGGTGATAGGTGGAAGGAATTCTGCCTTTTGTCCTCGCTGCCAGCCCTCGACGTTCAATGCTATGCAGACACAACAAATAGTATCTCGTTAATTAACGACAAACTCGCGTGCTTAACCTTCGCATTTTACATTATGCAATATTCGGCACATGCAGTATTATCAACCCTCTCTAACGATAATGATTAACTATGAAGATTAGTAAACTACGCACCCAGTGGATAATATTTCTGTCCATACTCAGTACAGCCAATGCCTGTTTGCGTTCGATTCTTAAACACATGTCTGGCAGGCAAAGCCGAGCATGGTCTGATGCAGTGATCCATCGGTGGGGAAACCGTCTGCTAAATTTAGTTGGTGTGACCTGTAAAGTGGTTAACCCTTATAAAGTCGAACCTCAAACAGGGAAAGCAACCATCATTATGTGTAATCACAGCAGCCTTTATGATATCCCGCTCAGTTTTCAAGCCTTTCCCCATCATTCAATCCGTATGTTAGCTAAAAAGGAATTATCAAAAATTCCTATTATGGGTAAAGGAATGACAGCAGCAGAATTTCCTTTTATTGATCGTAAAAATAGACATCAGGCGATAAAAGATTTAGCTGAAGTATGTAAATTGCTAGAAAGTGGAATTGTGATGTGGATAGCCCCGGAAGGCACTCGTTCAAAGGATGGTAAATTAGCACCTTTTAAAAAGGGAGCATTTATTACTGCTATTGAAACAAAGGCAACCATTATTCCGATTGGTATTCGGGGCGCTTATAATATTTTACCTGCAAGGACCACCCAATTTAATCTCAATCAAATTGCTGAAATTCATGTTGGTAAACCAATTGATGCCTCGCAATATACTGCTAAAAACAAAGATGAATTGGTGCAAAAGGTCTATCAGTCTATCAAGGAGCTGGTGGGAGAAACTACACCGGAATAGTTTTAGTGGGTGACGCCATAGCCATCTTGATTGACTACAATAGTGGCTGCTAACCCGATATGCCTTGGATCGGAAGTAGCCGTGATGAAATTCTTTTCTTTATCCCAGGTGATTGCCTGCATATCTCCATAATATTGATTCAAGGCCATTAATTTGTATCCCATTGCCTTTAATTCTGCTTGTAACGCAGGGGGAAACGTTTCTGGCTCAAACTGTAGCCAATCTGGTAAGTATTGATGGTGAAAACGCATCGCCGAAACCATTGAGATCGCTCCGGAGTAGTCATAAAAAACCAGCGCTGCAAGAAAAACCATTGTCGGAATGCGACTCCCGCCAGGTGTACCAACAATCGCGATACGGCCAGGCATTTCAAGAAAACTAGGCGTCATACTCGATAAAGGTCTCTTACCAGGTGCGATACTATTTTTTCGTTACCAACCATGCCAAAAACATTTCTCTCACCGGGTTTACTGGAGAAATCATCCATTTCGTCATTCAGTAATACACCGGTTCCTTCGGCAACAACACTGGAGCCAAAAATGAAATTAACTGTCATGGTAGCTGAGACCCGATTCCCCTCCTGATCGAGGATAGAAACGTGCGTGGTATTCGCACTTTCTTCTTTGCTTGCCTGGCCTTGTAAAATATCACTGGGTAACGCCTTGTCTGGAGGAATTAAAGAGCGAAGCTGCTTTGCATTATCTGCTGACAATAGTTTATCAAGCGGGATTTGTTCAAAATCCGGATCAGCCAAGAACATCGAACGCTGCCAAAAGGCAAGTCGCATCGCTTCCACCACATAATGAATCCATTGGCTCTTGCTATACGTCGATAAAGGATAAGCAGATACTATATTCAACATGGTTAATAAAGCCACACCACCTGCTGACGGGGGTGGTGCGGTAATAATTAACATATTATGGTAAGCACCTTGTAACGGTTCTCGTACTTTGACTTGATACGCAGCCAAATCATTCAGCGACCAAATACCGCCGGCTGCATTGACGCCTTTTACCAAACGCTTAGCCACTTCACCACGATAAAATCCATCATGCCCTTTCGTAGCGAGTAACCTCAGGGTTTTCGCCAAATCAGGTTGCTTCAGGCGTTCACCAATTTTATACGGTTTATCTGCACGCAAAAACACTGCCGCTGTGGCAGGAAAACGCTGTAACATGTGCAATCGATCATCCATTGTTGAAAAATAGTTAAATTGATGATCAACAATAAAACCTTCTTCAGCAAAACGAATGGCTGGCTCTAAGGATCTGGCCAAGGGTAACCGGCCATAATGCTCAGCAATATAAACCAATGCTGCTGGCTCACCAGGAATAGCAGCAGCCAAGCCACCATTTAATGATAATCCAGGAACAGGATTGCCATCAGCGCCTAAAAACATATTTTTGGAAGCAGCAAGAGGTGCTGCTTCTCGACCATCAATAAAAATATTCTTCTTTTCTTTCGCTTGATATAATAACCAAAATCCACCACCACCCAACCCTGAATGATAGGGTTCAACAACTGCGAGTACAGCTGCAACAGCCACTGCTGCATCAAAAGCATTACCGCCAGCAGCAAGAATTTCCAAGCCCGCATTCGTTGCCAGTGGGTGCGCAGAGGTCACTGCATAGCCTAAAGGCTTTTCAGCATATTCTTTTGCACTGGCAGGATTAAGAATTAAAAAACTATAACCGCCAATAAAACCTTTGTTCCCATCATCGCGTTTGTCTCTTCCTTTCTTGTAAGGCATGAACGACAGCGGCTGGTACAAACTGCGATACATCACCGTCAAGTTGAGCAATTTCTCGCACCAGAGTAGATGAAATAAATAGCAAATGTTCAGAAGGTGTTAAAAACAGCGTTTCAATTTCTTGACACAATTTACGATTCATACCCGCTAATTGAAACTCGTATTCAAAATCGTTCACCGCACGCAAACCACGCAAAATAATGCCTGCTTTTTGTTCTCGCGCAAAATCAATCAATAAATTGTCAAAGCCAATAACAAAGACGCCCGGCAAATGCCCTACAGCCTTTTTTATTAACTCAATACGGGTCTGCAATGTTAGATAAGGACTCTTGGATTGATTACTGGCTACAGCAACAACTACTTCAGGAAATAACTGAGATGCACGTTCGATAATGTCAACATGACCATTCGTGATCGGATCAAAAGTACCAGGATAAATCGCTTTATTTTTCATAATGCCACATCACAATTGCAAGTTTAGGAAGTCTAGCGTATTGTGGATAGAAAAACTATTGGCAGCGTCCAGGGATTAGTTAATCCACCCGCAGTAATGCAGCGAGGTACCTGGCGTGAATTAGCAAAATTCTTACAATGTGGATTGGAGAAATGCAATGATTGCTAGTAAACATCTTTTTCTAACCGCTGTTGTTTTTTGACGGCGTGTGCCTCTCCCCGTCCCGCAATTGAAACAAATTCTAATATTGGATCGTCTGCGTCAACGTCTGCAGCAGAAACGTCAACAACGACTGGTAAAACTACCGTTGCTGGCACCAAAACGGTAACAACTGCTGATAATGCTAATCGCACTGCTGACGGCAAATTACGTGTTGCCGGTAACTCTCCAAGTGGGATTTCTTCCTGGGAAATTTCTGGTGCAATGGCCGCACGGAATAAAACAAAGGCTGGAGTGCCTCTCTTAGCTGGATACAAAACGGGCCTAGCCAATATCAAATTCGTTTATCCGGGCCTATTGGCAGCGGGACCGTTCTTGTCAATAAAAAAGGAGGGGTGGTTACTTTGCGTGACGGCTCCAAAACAGCTTCCTCATCTAATGGAGATGAGCTGCTAAGACAACAAACTGGCGTTCGCTTACCTGTTAATAGTCTCTATTATTGGGTAAGAGGTTTAGCAGCACCTGGTGCTGTCCAGTCGGCTCAAAGAGATCACGCTAAGCGTTTAACCTTGCTGCGACAATCAGGCTACACGATTGAATACCCTCAATATATGACGGTTGGTAAGTATGTACTACCAAGCCAGATAAGATTACAAGGCAATGGTGTCTTCATTAAAGTGGTTATTAGACGTTGGCGGGTCTAGAAATATTGCTTCGGGGAACAATTTGAGCCTTTAGCAAATCGTTCCCTCTCCTCATTCTATAGCTAAACCTTACAGAATAATTTTTTCTTCCCAACGTTGACAAGCTTTTAAATTCTCTGCAAAATACGCAGCACATTGCAGCAATGCACACAATGCTTGTTCAAGGATGAAGTAAAAAGAATCTACAACTTATTGGGGTGTCGCCAAGCGGTAAGGCACAGGGTTTTGATCCCTGCATACCTAGGTTCGAATCCTAGCACCCCAGCCACAATCTTGTTGATTCAAGTAAACAGACGGCAGAAGATAACCGGGAAGGATGCGTTCACCGGATCGCTCAAATAATAATTATATCTTTCTGGCTGTCTTCTGCTATGTGTTTAAGTCACCTGATTAAACTCAAATCTAAGGTTTTTTGCACATGTCGACAATGATGATCTTTACCGGCAATGCTAATCCAGAGCTGGCACTTAAAATAGCTTCTCACCTGCAAATTCCTATTGGTCAGGCTACAGTAGGTACTTTCAGCGATGGCGAAACTATGGTTGAAATACTTGAGAATGTACGTGGTCGGGACGTCTTTGTTGTCCAATCCACTTGCGCACCTGCCAATGACAATTTGATGGAGTTATTAAGCATGGCAGATGCCATGCGACGCTCATCAGCAGGACGAATTACCGCGGTTGTGCCTTATTTTGGTTACGCCCGTCAGGACCGTCGTGTACGTTCCGCAAGAGTACCCATTACCGCAAAAGTAGTTGCTGATATGATGGCCTCTGTGGGTATTTGCCGCGTTCTTACCGTTGATTTACACGCTGATCAGATTCAAGGTTTTTTCTACATGCCTGTAGATAACGTGTATTCCACTCCTGTTCTGCTGGAAGACATTAAAGAGCAAAATCTAACTGATCTGATGGTTGTTTCACCTGATGTTGGTGGAGTAGTTCGTGCAAGGGCAATGGCCAAACTTCTTAATGACACAGAATTGTCTATTATCGATAAGCGGCGTAGTGGACCCAATAAATCGGAAGTAATGCACATTATTGGTGAACCAGCCGGAAGACACTGCATCATTATTGATGACATCGTTGATACCGCAGGTACCTTGTGTTCTGCAGCGCATCAACTGAAGCAGAATGGCGCTATTAGCGTACGAGCTTATGTTACTCATCCAGTGTTGTCTGGTCCTGCTGTCAATAACATCGTTAACTCGTCTTTAGATGAAATCGTTGTAACTGACACAATTCCTCTGTCAGAAGCAGCTAGGCAATGTAAGAAAATCCGGGTTGTTAGCTTGGCAGACATGTTAGCGCAAGCAATCAAGCGTGTTAATGTTGAG
>NZ_CALJ01000017.1 GCF_000308315.1 Legionella tunisiensis
ACCATCCTTTCAGTTCAAAATGGTGATGCAGAGGCGCCATACGAAACAAACGTTTTCCACCCGTGTATTTAAAATACCCTACTTGCAAAATGACTGATACTGTTTCAATAACAAACAAACCACCCATGATCAGGAGTACTAATTCTTGTCTGACAACAATTGCCACAATGCCTAAGGCAGCCCCTAAAGCCAATGATCCCACATCACCCATGAATACTTGTGCAGGGTAGCTGTTATACCAGAGGAAACCTAGACCTGCGCCAACAATAGATGAACAAAAAATAGTCAACTCACCGGTATTGGGTACAAACGGAATAGCCAGATAATGAGCATACAGTGCATTCGAGCTTGCGTAAGCAAAAATACCCAAAGCACCAGCAACCATCACAATAGGCATAATAGCCAAGCCATCCAAACCATCTGTCAGATTAACCGCGTTACTACTTCCTACGATTACAAAATAGGCAAGCACAGGAAATAAAGGACCAAGTGCAATAAACCAATTTTTGAAAAAAGGAACCGATAATTGCGTGCTTACTGGAATATCAGCACTGCAATAAAGATAGAAAACTGCAGCAAGAGCAATCATGGATTGCCAAAAATACTTCCAACGGCCTGGTAATCCCTTACTATTTTTACGGACTACTTTGCGATAATCATCAACCCATCCAACAATACCAAATCCCGTCGTTACTAATAAAGCCAGCCACAAAGCCGATTGCCGTAAATCACCCCAGAATAGACAACTTACAAGAATGGCCAACAAAATGAGTACCCCCCCCATCGTAGGGGTTCCGGCTTTTGACAAATGAGTTTTAGGTCCATCATCACGAACCATCTGACCAATTTGTAGATTTCGCAACCAACGAATCATCAAAGGACCACAAAAAAGCCCGACTAGCAGAGCAGTTAGTGCGGCTAAAATAGAACGGAATGTTAAATACTGAAACACTCTAAACGCATGATACTGTCCTTGTAATAGCTGCGTTAACCAGTAAAGCATGTTATCTGTACCTCTCGTCAAAGAAAAATTAAGTGCTATCAACAGGTAAAATAAAAGGTAGAACTTAGAGTAACGCTCCAATTTCATTTACCTGTATACCAAGCAGTGTTGAGACCGCGCAAAAAATTGCCAAGCATACCACAAACTAGTTCATTCAACCCACCAATTGGCGCACAATTTTTTCCATCGCTGAAGAGCGCGACCCCTTTACTAACACCGTCGTGTTCGCATCTAATTTAGTGAGCAAATCTTGCGCCAACTCGTCTTGATTTTTGTAATGTTTGGCTGCCGAACCGAACGCTTTAGACGTATGTTCGCTATGCACCCCACAAGTCATCAGCAAATCAATACCTTGACGCTGGGCAACCTGGCCAATTTCTTCATGGTGCTTTTGAGTCCAGGCCCCCAACTCGCCCATATCACCCAAGACGAGAATACGACGACCTTGTCGTTTAGATAACACATCAACTGCAGTCAATACAGAACGTAAATTGGCATTGTAGGTATCATCAATAACCAGGGATTGGTTCTTTCCGGATAAAAAGTCATTCGCCCGGCAACGCCATTAAATTGACTTAAACCTTGGACAATGTCAGTCAAAGAAATCCCTGCAGCATAACAGCAAGCCGCTGCAGCCAACGCATTGCGTACAGTATGTTCACCCGGGATTTTTACGGTAAGCGATGCTTGGCCGCCAGGAAGAACCAAAGTAAAGGTTGCACAGCCCTGTTGATTGAAAGAGAGATCACGTGCATACACATCAACGGGCTTTGTTAAAGAAAAACGAAGAACTTTTTTATCTGTCAGGAACGCATCCCAAAAATGAGCATAGTCATCATCATCATTGATAACAGCAGTGCCGTTAGGAGCAAGTCCTTGATAAATTTCCCCTTTAGTACGCGCAACGCCATCAATGGAGCCAAAACCTTCAATATGAGCCGGAGCGATATTATTTATTAACGCAACCTGTGGTTTGACCATCGCGACTGTATAAGCAATCTCTCCGGGATGATTTGCTCCAAGCTCAAACACGGCATAGCGATGCTCAGGTTTTAATTGCAACAATGTCAAAGGCACACCAATGTGATTATTCAGATTTCCCGGAGTAGCATGGGCTGGTTTCGGTAAAATAGAGGCGATCATTTCCTTCACTGTCGTTTTGCCGTTACTACCAGTTAATGCAATGATCGGGCAGGTAATCGATTGACGGTGATGACTAGCGATTCTTGCTAACGCCTGTAAGGTATCAGACACTTCCAACTGCGGGACATTTATTTTGGGATTCGCTTGATTGCAAAGTATAGCAACTGCACCATTGGCAACGGCCTCCTCAATAAAATCGTGGCCATCAAAACGTTCTCCACGCAAAGCAACGAATAAATCGCCTGGCTTTACCTGACGGCTATCAATGCATATCCCTGTAAGCGGTATCTGTTCGACGGAAGGATTATCAAAGAGTGCAGCAATAGTATTTAAGTTCATAGTCTTCATAGATTGTTAAAAGCTTAGTGTACTGATTATTATTGCAACCGGCCAGAGTGGATTTAACGTCTATAAAACATTCTATAAAATCCGAACCAAATTACGCTTGAAATTATATCTCTTATTGGATGTATTGCCCTAAAAAATACATTACGGCACCATGCCACCTTGAAAATAAATCCAGAACGACGGCTAAATAAAGCCAGCCCTCCTGAGTCCAGATATAGGTAATATCTGATACATAGGCTTTATTGGGCTCATTTTTATGAAATTGCCTATTTAAGACGTTTTCATAGACCGGTTTTTTATGATTGCTGTTTGTAGTTACTTTGTATTTCTTTCGATAGCGAACAAAAATTTTTGCTTCTTTCATTAAACTTTTGCTGTTTATCATTCGTACATTTTTAGTTGAAACTCAAACAAAAAACGATTTGGTTAAAAATCTCAATAAGTATATGACCTTATTCTTTTGGCCAACACAGTTCATGATTTGGTTTATCGTCATCCTGTTTGTTTTTATTAACCTGAATTTCCAATTAAATGGAGAGCATAAAAAAGAGTGGGGCAATTAACGAAATTCTTTTAATTCTAAAATTTAGGTCAAAACTTAAACTAAGTAGATAGTGTAAGTGATAACCTACATGAATATTTATACGCTAAGGATTGTTCGGTTTTGTCGCAAAAAATCAGAGTCAAGGTCCCATCCCAATATAAAATCTCGCTTTTGTTCTCATCTAAAAATGCACTTATTTCTATTAAAATAGGCATTTATTATACATTGAGATTAAAAAATGTAAATTCGGCAGCCCCTATGAGGACACCATCAAATTACCTTTCGCGTTACACTTTTCTCTATTGACATAGTTGCAAGATAAGCCGGCAAGATATCACTATCCCTAGAGATAACCAGCATTGCGGTATGGAGTTATCACCGGTTTAATAATAGCCACCGAGATGTCTTGGAGCGATTACTGTATCGAGGGCTCGAGGTAAGCTATGAAACGGTACACCAATGGTGCATCAAGTACGGTCCCCATTTTAAGGCCGTAACTAAACACGTGAGCCAAGACCATCCGATAAATGGCATATGGATGCGCAGTAACTGCGCATCAACGGTGAGACTTATTACTTATGGTGCGCTGCGGTGAAGGAAGGTGCGAGGCGCTTCGAGCACTGTTTGACACAGCAATTTCCCATCACAGCCGAATTTGGAAAGAATCTATTGATGAATGATTAGGGCAGTGAATCTAGCAATCTCTGTATTGATTTTTCCTGTTCATCTGCTGCAACTTTAATCAGGAGTACTTTTAGGCGTGAGGTTGCCCCACGCAAAATAACAATCTGTTTTTGCTGCAGCCGCAGCAATTTTGCCAAATACTGAATCAGCATCTTGTTGGCCTTACCATCCTGTGCACTGGCTTGCAAACAAATTTGCACCCCCCCTGCTGGATCCAATTTTACTGCGTTTTGCCTACTACCTGGTTTAACATTGATCTGTAAGCTGAACTGCCCCTCCTCTCTTTTAAGCCAAGGTGGGTAATTCATAAGGTTCTTTGATATTTAACAAACGCTGATAACAAGCAATACTGGCATCCGTTAGGGGTTGTCGTTGCTCATCAAGTAAAAAGGTATCCAACCCATCACTTAACTGTTTCGCAGTTTCCAACATGATGGCAAAGCGCTCAGCATCAATCGTAGGATTACCAGAGGATTGCATAAACAAGCAAAGACCGCGTACGCTAAAAGCACCGATATTCTGTAAATCAAAAACACCACTCGCTGTAGCAGCCGCTAAACTACACAGCACAGGACCTTGGCCATTGGAATATTGATGGCGATGAAATAGCTGTCCTTCGCCAAAACGCAAACCAGCAGCAAGGACTGTTTGCAATAATTCATAACCAGCTAATTGACGATTTTCTTTTGCCAACAAAAACATCATGACTGATTTACCACCCTCACTGGCAGATGCGGTCGACTTTTCCTCGTCTACCTCTTCTGTATTGGCTGATGTTTTTTGGATAGCAATATCGTCAAGATCTTCATGCTCGCTTTGCAATGTACTAATCTTGCGTACTGCAATAATGTCATCAAACTGTTTATTTTCTGCCATTCCCAATGAAGGATTATAACTGACTGGGGATAAATTTTGGCGTCTTGCTTTCATCAACCGTCCAATAGCAATTACAACTCCAATGAGTAACAGTACATTAAGGATAAGACTCCAATTTGCCTGCATGTTTTACTCCTACTCTGTTAAAGAGCTTATCGTTGTCCTAGGACGAAGACTCACTCATAGACAAGGCCTGCTCCACATCAACTGCAACGATACGTGAGACACCTGGCTCCCGCATCGTTACCCCAATCAAATGCTCTGCCAATTCCATGGTTACTTTATTATGAGTAATAAAGAGGAATTGAACGAATTGTGACATTTCTTTTACTAAATCACAAAATCTACCTACATTTACATCGTCCAACGGTGCATCTACCTCATCCAGCATACAAAAAGGAGAGGGATTCAAACGAAAATGGCAAAAACCAAAGCAACTGCCGTCATCGCTTTTTCTCCTCCGGACAACAAATGAATAGTACTATTACGTTTGCCAGGAGGTTGTGCCATTACCAAGATACCCGCTTCCAACAGATTATCACAAGTCAACTCCAACATGGCACGCCCGCCACCAAAAAGACGAGGAAAAAGTGCTTGAAATGAGGTGTTCACTTCATCAAAAGTTACTTGGAGCCGCTGTTGGGTTTCCTTGTCCATTTTTTCAATAGCAGCCTCAAGTGTTGCCAACGCCTCCATCAAATCCTGATATTGCTCATCTAAATGCTGCTTGCGTTGCAACTCACTCTCATATTCTTCAATAGCAGCCAGATTAATTGCACCTAACCGCTGGATTTTATCCATAATATCCTGTAAAGCTTGCTCACGCATTAGCTGAGTAACGCCTTCTGGAATGGCCGCAAGCAATAATTCGACTTGACTATCAAGCTCCATTAACACGTCCATGACGCCACTGGCACGAACAGCTAAAGCTTGCTCTTGCATTTGCTCCTGCTGAATTTTTTCTTGGATTGTTTTAGCTAATTTTTCTTCACTTCTAACCAACACGTCACTGGCTTCTAATTCTTGCGTAAGGGTACTCAAATTCTCACGCAGCTTACTTAAAGTTATTTCCAGTTCATCATGCTGTTTAATTTTCTCACTTAAAGTCGTATTTAATGTTAGATCAGGGTTATCTAATTCAAGTAACCGGTTTGCCAATAGCTCCAGTCGCTCATTCAAGATCTCTAAACGCGCTTCTTCACGTTGGATATTCTCGCTGAGTTGCTTAATTTTTAACGTTTCGCGCTCTGTCTGCAATTGGCTAGCCTGTAATACTGAATTTCCTTCATCGACCGCTTGCTTACTGGCTAACAGAGCAGATTCCCACACCGCCTTTTCATTAGTTAACACACTCTGTTGCTGCTCATATTGTTTACTGGTTTCAATACGGACCTGTAATAATTGCGTAGCGCTTTCTTGTTGGCTAGCGAGGTCTTCCAATTCCAAACCAAGTTCTTCACCCTCTGTTATTAAAACATCTTTTCGTGTTTGAGCTTGCTCTAGAGTCCGCTCTTTATGCCGTAGTTGTGCTTCACAATCTCTTAATGACTCACGGCTTAGTGACAGTGTTTGTCTGGTAGTCTCAAGTTGATGGTCATTTTCTTTAATCTGTGTATGAACTTGATCTCGATTCGTTTTTAAAGCATTTAAGTGGGTTTGAGCAGTTAAAAGTTCCTTATTAATAACAGTCAATTTTTCTTGACGCAGCAACAATCCTTCTTCATCTGCTGCAGATGAAGCTACCTTAGCCCAACCTTTACCCAACCAATAGCCATCAAGAGTCACTATCGATTCGTCGTCTTTCAGTGTTGGCAGAAAAGCCAGTGCTTCCTCAACGTTAGAGGCAGTATAAATTTTATTGAGATGGTAAATCCAGTTAGGGTGTATACCTTGAATCTTATCGGATAAGCGCGGGTATGCATCCGCCTTTTCGCCGCGTTGGCCCGGACTAACAAATAAAGAGGAGCTGCCTTGTAAATGCTTCATTTCGGGCCACAGCGCGTCCAGTGAATCGAGTACAATTGCTTGTAATCCATCCCCCATCACCCATTCACACATGGCTTGCCAATCTTTATCAACAACCATTGTTTCTACAAGGCGAGGTTTAGTATCCCATTGTGCAGTGTGATCAATAGCCTTGTTTTCTCGCCCCAGTGCAGTATGCTGCGCTGCAAGCAAGGCGGCTTGTTGCGTATTTAACCGATGAACTTCATCCTGTGCCTGATGAAGTGCTTGTTCGATAACCATCAATTCTTGCCGCAATGCAGAGCTGGCAGCAGTGACTTGTTGATGACGCTGATCGTCTAACTCCACTTGGGCTTGCAGTTTGATTAAATCTTCATGCTGAATTTTTAATTCAGCAACAAAATCATCTATTGCTAATATCAGTTGTTCATCTTGAATTTTTTGTAATTGCGATAAAATCTGTTGTCGGCGCTGGTTAAGATGCTGCAGACGAACCTCTTGCACTTGAATTTCACCACGAACCTTGCTTAAGGCTACTTGCACTTGCTGCGTTTCTGTAAGCCAATGAGTATATTGCTGTTGTTTTTCTTGAAAGGCCTGCTGTTTAACCGCTAACTCCATCCGCGCGCTTTGTAGTTTTTCTTGCAATGCCTGCAAAGACGCTTCACAGGCATTTTGTATATCTCGATCTTGCTGTAACTGGCTAGTTGCCATTTGCCAATCAATCTGCAACTGTTGTTGATCGGCCTTTAAACGTTGTTTTCCCGCTGCTGTTGTTGAATTGTTTCTTCCAAACGGGCAATGTCTGTTGCCAATTGATAAAATTTGTCTGCACTTGTTGAAAAGTGTCATTATCATCTTGCAGCTTTTCTCGCTGCACAACACTTTGTTTATAAGCCTCAGTTGCTTTGGTCTGATGCTGCTCATAATCCAGTGATAAACGCTTTAATTCACGTTGCCTGGCTGTTTGTTCCGCAGTTAATGCTTGCCATTTCAAGGCAAGAATTTCCGATTTACACTGCCGCTCTTCTATTTTCAATGATTTATAACGTTCGGCCGCTTTTGCCTGGCGCTCGAGACGTTGTAATTGTTTATCTAATTCATCACGAATATCTGCAACACGTACCAAGTTCTCTCGTGTATGAGTAATACGCAAAACCGTTTCCCGACGCCGCTCTTTATACTTGGATACACCAGCAGCTTCCTCAAGATAAGCCCGTATCTCTTCAGGACGAGCTTCAATCAAACGAGAAATAGTTCCTTGGCCAATGATTGAGTAGCCGCGAGCACCAGCGCCAGTACCCAAAAAATATCAGTAATATCACGGCGACGGCAGCGGCTGCCATTAAGGTAATAAAAGGATTCACCATCGCGAGTAACCAAACGCTTAACAGCGATTTCCTGATAGGCAGCATATTGGCCACTAAGCCGCCCCATACTGTTGTCAAAAACCAGTTCGACAGAGGCCTGCCCTACAGCTTTACGCTGTGAGGAACCATTAAAGATGACATCCGTCATCGACTCACCACGCAGGTTTTTTGCTGAGCTTTCACCCATTACCCAACGGACGGCATCGATAATATTGGATTTTCCGCAGCCATTTGGTCCTACAACAGCAACTAATTGACTAGGAAAAGGCACAACGGTCGGCTCCACAAAGGACTTAAACCCAGCCAGTTTTAACTGTTTCAGATGCATTCGAAACGAAGAAAAGAAAAATTCCTGGAATTGTAACTCAGAACCAACAAAAAGGAGAAGCCTAGCGCTCGATGTATTGCATTCTTGCAACAACAAAAATCTGCTTATCCTCATTGAAAATTTTCTTAAAAATACACCGTAAGGCCATTTTTTTATGGAGAATCATCTATAGTTTATTTATAGGTACCCTACTTGCTAAATTAATCTAAAACACGTGAAAATAGAAATGGTTAGCAATGGCTATCAGGAGATCGGATGACCCACGACACAGAACTTCATGACATTATGCAAACAATTGCTGCAAAAAGCCTGAATCTATTGGAGGGCTTTAAAAAGCAACCTGATCAAATGCCAGGACTTATTAAGCAATTTATGGATTTAACCAGTGATTACCAAGCGCTGATAATTACTTTGTTAAAAAATCCTGAACAAGTATTGCAGATGCAAATTGCTTATTGGCAAGACGCTATAGGTTTAGCACAAGAACAATTCAGTCATTGGCTAGAAGGTAAGCCAATGCCTATTAGTGATCGCCGCTTTAGTGGTGAAGAGTGGCTCAATAACCCCTTTTTCAATTTAATGAGTCAACACTATCTGTTAGCCAGTGAACATATGAATTCTATGCTTGAACATCTTGATTATGGCGATAAGCAGCTCGCCAGAAGAGTTCAATTTTTTACCAGACAATACCTGGATGCCTTGTCTCCTGCTAATTTCTTGCACACCAACCCGCAATTAATGGCTGAAACACTACAAAGTCATGGTAAAAATTTATTACGCGGTTTACAAAACCTATTAACCGATATGGAAGCGGGTTCGTCACGCTTATTGATTAAAATGACTGATACCGATGCCTTTAAAATAGGCGTTAATATTGCGACAACTCCTGGCAAAGTCATTTATCGTAACGACATGATGGAATTGATCCAATACACTGCCAAAACAGACAAAGTCCAGGCAGTACCACTGCTTTTAGTCCCCCCTTGGATTAACAAATATTATATTTTGGATCTCAGTAAGCACAATTCATTTATCGGTTGGCTAGTCGAGCAAGGTATTACTGTTTTTGTTATTTCCTGGGTTAATCCTGATGCCAGTTATGCTCAAAAAGGTATCTATGACTACCTTAAAGACGGCCCCATGACGGCGATTGAAATTATTCAGGAGCAATTACGAGTAAAACAAGTCAACGTACTTGGTTTTTGCATCGGCGGAACCTTAATTGCCTGTATGTTAGCCTATCTTAAAGCCCACAGTGACGACTCGGTTCGCAGTGCCACTTTCCTGGCATCAATGATTGATTTTAGCGACCCTGGTGATATCTCTGTTTTTATCGATGAACAGCAAATTGTTCGTATTGAAGAGGAAATGCACTCCAAAGGTTTTCTCGACGGGCGCTTCATGGCCAGTACGTTTAATTCGCTACGTGCAAATGACCTCGTATGGTCGTTTTTATAAAAATTATCTACAAGGGAAAAATCCTGTTCCATTTGATATTTTGTATTGGAATGCTGACGCGACTAATATGCCAGCCAAAATGCATTCGCAATATTTGCGCTGGATGTACCTTCATAATGATCTAGTAAAACCGGGAAAATCCATCTTAATCATACCCCATTAGATATGACTAAAATTGATGTACCTACTTTTTTCCTCTCCACCCACAAAGATCATATTGCTCCGTGGAAAACCACTTATAAAGGCTTCCAACTAATGCGTGGTAAAAAACGGTTCTTATTGGGCGGCTCTGGTCATATAGCGGGTATCATTAATCCACCAAGCAGCAAAAAATATGGTTTCTATCGCAATCACAGTACTACACAAACAGCAGAGGAATGGTTAGCTAACGCTACCCACAAACCAGATTCCTGGTGGCCAGAGTGGTTAGAATGGTTAAGAAAGGAATCTGGTTCCCTAATAGATCCCCCTAACTTTACTCACTTGCCCTTTAAAGGTCTCGTCGATGCGCCAGGCACTTATGTTTACAAAACCTATAAGTTAGAACCTGCCCAAGAGCAAAATTAGAAACTCACATTTCGCTATCTTGGTGCTTATGATTTGATTTTCTGCACTTCGCTGCTCACATACGAATATGTATGCTCCGCTGCGATGCTCGAATATCAAATCATAAGCCCTCAAGCGAGCGAAATGTAACCAGTCTAAATTTAAAATTTAATTTAACTTTCCTGGAATAAGGATTAAAACATGTCGCGTGGTGTCAGGTGTTGGATTATTAAAAAGAT
>NZ_CALJ01000016.1 GCF_000308315.1 Legionella tunisiensis
GAATCAATCCCGCGGGCAAAGATATCATTAACATCATTATCGATATTTTTAGGGGATTGAGGGAAAACACGAACCTGAATACCATCAACATCCACTAACACTGACTTACGATCAAGGCTGCCTGTCCGACAAGCGATTAATTCTCTTTGTAAATCCTCATGAGTTGTTTTTTGGTGCCAAACTGGCTCACCCGACATATTCTCATTCCACTCATTCTTAGCCTGCTGAGTGCTTGCTTGCGTAATCTGGGCACGAGTGATGACCTCATTAAGTCTTTTTGCTTGTGTTTTAGTTAATGGCATAACGTTCACCTATTAGTTTCATCTTGTTTTAAATTATATCAATAAATTATTAACCTATTATTAAGCGGAACATTCTTGAATTACCTGGCTAAAATCAGGCTGGTAAAATAGTTTGGTACAGTATGACCAACGCAATAAGTGATTATTTTTCTTAGAACTATTTCTTCGTTATTACCCGCAAGTTATGATTAAAAAACAGGTGATAATGGATCCCGCCAACAAAATGCAACGTATTCTCTTCCTGATTTTGCTTTATGTTCATGTTCAGTTTGCTAACGCTTTACCGGCTGGTTTTGTCTATTTGCATGATGTCGCCCCCGACATTATTGAAGACCTACGTTATGCAGGCTCTAATAATTTTGTTGGTCATCCTATTCCCGGTTATCAAACCGCTCGCTGTATCTTAACCCAAGCGGCTGCAGAGCAGCTGGCGAAGGCTGAGAAAGCAGCTGTTGCGAAAGGTTACCGTTTCAAAGTGTATGACTGTTATCGCCCGCAAACCGCAGTAAACGCGTTCTATAAATGGAGCCAAAATACCCGGGATCTGCAAACAAAAATGACTTTTTATCCGCGTGAAGAGAAGAGGCTCTTGTTTGCTCGGGGTTACATCGCCTTGCATTCAGGCCATAGCCGCGGCAGCACGGTGGATCTGACCTTGGTTAAGATAGGCGCTAAACAACCCCGAACCTCTGGCAAGCCTTCTCGTTGTTACAGCCAAACAACCGCCCATATAGATGACGACTCGATTAATACTGGCACCCGCTTTGATTGCCTGGATGTCAGCGCCAATCTCTCCTATCAAAAATTGAGTAAGGAGCAAAAAGCAAATCGGCGTTTACTGCAAGCGTTAATGGTAAGCTATGGTTTTGTGCCTTATGACAAAGAATGGTGGCATTTTACCTTGAAGAATGAGCCCTATCCGAAAACTTATTTTGATTTTCCGGTGCATTGATTTTATCAATATAAAGATGCAGATCCGTTTATCTCCTTGATACTCAACCTTGAATGCCCTATTTTTTAACAAGGGAGAGGAAAATGAAAGAACCCATTCTATTGACGATTTACAAAAATGCCTTGTCGATTACCAGTTATGCTTTACCTCAGCTCGCTGGAACAATCTCTGCTAAACGTTTTCTGACCCCAACGAGGCATAAAAGGCCTTACTGGGAAAAAACATTATTAGCCATGGTAAAGAAAGGCTATTAGCCTGCCAAATAAAAGCTTGGTACTGGGGCGAAGGACCGAAAATTTTATTAATGCATGGATGGGACGGCAGAGGCAGTCAGCTTGGCCATTTTGTTGAGCCCTTGATTAATGCGGGTTTTCAAGTGATAGCCATGGATGGACCGGCTCATGGAGACTCCCCTGGTGTGCGTACCAATTTGGTTGATTTTGCCCATAAAATACTAGCTAGCCAGGATGAGCTGGGTAACTTTCATGCGGTCATCGCTCACTCGTTTGGTGGTGCGGCGACCCTATTAGCAGCCAATAAAGGCTTGCAGGCTGAAAAACTTGTTTTGATTGCATCACCTTATGATTTGCAAGCGATCTTTGATCGCTTTGCCACGTTTATGCGTCTTTCACCGCAAGCCAAGCAACATTTTCAATCTTATATAGAAAAGGAAGCGCAACTCTCTGTAGAAGAACTACCTATGAAGAAGATTATTTCTCATTTAAAAACACCTGTTCTTCTCATCCATGATAAAGAGGATCGGGAAATACCGTATGATGATGCCTTGAGATTTAAAGATAATTTGCAACAGGTTGATTTTCTAAGCACTGAAGGCTTGGGGCATCGATATATTTTAAAATCAGAACAAGTAATCAACAGGGTTCTTGATTTTTTAACCGCTATTCATTAGTCACCGGGAGTTTACTATGTGGGTTATCTATGCGCTCTTTGCAGCCATTTTATGGGGTATCAATTATACGCTGGCTGAAAAGATACTTCGCAGCATTTCTACATTCAGTTTATTAGCTCTGGAAATGTTATTAGGGGCAATCGTATTTGCCGCTCTCTCTTATTCCACGTCGATGAAAAACGACATCATGGTCTTACAAACTGAGCCCAAAGTGTTATGGCTAACGTTAGCCGAAATTTTCGTTGTTATCCTGGCCAGCTATTTTATTGCTACGTCTATCCAGGTAAAAAATGCCACTGTCGCCGGAATTATTGAATTGATTTATCCTTTATTTACGATTCTGTTCACCTGGCTTTTTTCGGTGAAAACCATGTCGATACCTCCGTCATTATTGGCGGTATTTTGATTTTCATAGGTGTATTAATAATTAGTATTCCTTAAGTGGAATTTAAGAGTAAACTTCTTTATCGACGAAGCTACGCCCCAATGCAGTAGCGTTTCGAAAATCCAATAAACTTCTTTCGCAACTCGCTGCAGTGAGGGCAGAGCGAGGAGAAACGGCGCGCAGAACCGCAGTGTACACGCCAGTACATGAGGATTCGAGCACCGTATCGACGAAGCTACGCCCCAATGCAGTAGAGTTTCGAAAGAAGTTTACTCATAATGCAGGCCCATACGCTCCAATAAACCCGCTAACGTATCATTGTCAAAAAATTTTATTTGCAACCAGCCACCTTGCCCATTTTCACTAATAATTTGTACAGGACTGCCAATTTGCTCAGCAATAGTGCTTTGCAAACGTTCAATATCCCGATCGCGTTGTGGATCACGCATCAGGGATTCACCGGATTTTAGTTCCCTGACTTTTTTTCCAACTGCCGTACTGACCACCCTTTTTCTTCGATCTCCGCTGCTAAATTCATTTGCTGTCTGACCTGCAAACCGACTAACATTCTTGCATGACCAAGCGATAGTTGACCCGCTTTTATTTTCTCTTGTACTGGCTCACAGAGTGTCAGCAGCCGGAGTAGATTAGCGATGTGGCTGCGGGATTTTCCGATAAGTACTGCAATCTCATCTTGCTGAAAATGAAATTCCTGCTGTAGACGTTGATAGCCGCTCGCTTCTTCAATGAGATTTAAATCTTCACGTTGAATATTTTCTATCAGTGTAACGGCTGCTGCCTGTTGATCACTATAGTGACCGATTAAGCAAGGTAACTCGTTTAGACCAGCCAGCATCGCCGCACGCCATCGTCGCTCACCGGCAATAATTTCGTATTGGTTGGCAGTAATTTCTCTAACCACCAAAGGTTCAATCAAACCTTGGGTAAGAATGGAGTCGGCCAGTTCTTGTAATGCCGCTTCAGAAAAATGCTTACGTGGCTGATAGCGCCCAGCCTGTAGCAAATCGATAGGAATTGTTTTGAATACCCTTTTCATAGATAACTAAAAAGACGCAGAGGATCTGTATTGTTTCATAAGGGCTTGAAGATACGCAATCACTACTATCTAACAAACAGGCGATAGAGAGGATGCTGTGAGTTACAGATTAGGGCTTTATACTGGCTTGAGACTGGGGTCGGCAATGAACCACTTCGTCAGCATCCTTGGCAAAAAAGCTGATGGCTGTTTTACCCACATTCGTTTTACCCATTTGTCGATTCACTTCAGCTTTTAACAAGCGGTTAGAATCAAGTAAAGCGGTTGCCTCATCTTTGATGTAACTATCATCTGAACGTAAAATTTGCACTAGATAGTTTGCTGCTTGCTGAATCGCAGAAACAGTCTTCGTTTCTAGCAAAGCAGTGCTCAACGCTAGCATGGCATTGGTAAAACCTTGGCAAGCTGCAGCCTTCATCCATTCAAAATAAGGCACGGAGTGTTGAGGATAAGCTTGCGCTAGCCGATATTGCGCTATCGCATCGCCACTTGTAGCCAGGGCTTTCATTGGTGCCATCAGACCCAAGGTTTCAACTTTTTTGTCGTAATTATCCGGAGTTTGAGCCACCGCTTTGGTAAGTTCAGCAAACTCACTACTGAATTGCTTAAAACTAGACATTTAGACTATCGCTAATAAAGTTATCATTAGCTTTAGAGATTAAGGATCTCAACTTAACTGAATATTAAGACGAGTTTTTTTACGCAATCTTTACGTTTTATCGTACAGATACCAACCTAAATGAAAGATCATATGAGCAACAACGGCAGCAAGAAGGCCGTATTGCCAAAAAAGCCAGCCAAAAAGAATCGCTTGCCAACCATTAAGTAACAGCATGGCATAAATGAAACGACGACCGGCCTTACACCCCGCAGCGAGGTAGGCTGGCATATGTCCTGCGGCCAACACAAAACCACTTAAGAAAATTGCACTCCACATAACAACAGGACTTTTTGCCCCGCAAAAAGATCGCAAAAAGGCGATTACATTCATTAGCCCCCAACGACCAAGAATTTCCTCCACAACACCGCCATATAAAATACAGCCATCCAAATGCAAAGCTGCACGTATTCGTCTCATTATCTGTAAACTTGCCTCGTCCAAAATACTACCTACCACGCCGTAGTAAAGGATAAAGAAAACGAACAGACCACCTATTGTGTATAAAAAACAGGAAGAATCATGCCGGCTATATCCCTTGTGATCGCTTTGCCTTGTAGCAAAGAATCTAAAAGATTGGCACTCAGTCCTGTCCGTAATGATAAGACGGAGCCGGCAAAACACATCAAGAAAACCATTAACAACGTCTGCCCGACAGCCAATTTACTGAGTCGTTTTTTTAAGTGCTCGCTATTTTCTGGTAATAGCAACTGAATCAATCGCGGCACGGTAATCAACACACCAGGCAACGATAAACAAAATAATACAATGATTAACGGCCAATT
Source organism: Legionella tunisiensis (assembly GCF_000308315.1). GTDB lineage: Bacteria > Pseudomonadota > Gammaproteobacteria > Legionellales > Legionellaceae > Tatlockia > Tatlockia tunisiensis. The sequence goes on from NZ_CALJ01000016.1 coordinate 5,050, forward strand.
AATTTGCATCACTTATCCCTTCCTAAGCACACTATAGAAAAACCCATCCCTATTGTTTTCTCCTGGCAAGATTTGCCAACCATAACCAGTGGAACGACCCCAGCTTTTTTGCTCAGTGGCTACTTGGCTGTCGGGATGATCCGCAATAAATTGTGCAATTTGCTGCTCATTTTCCTCTTTTAATATTGAACACGTGGCATAAACCAGCAAACCCTTAGGGGCAAGTAAAGGCCACAACCGTTGTAACAAAGCACGTTGTAAATGAGCAATGTCAGTAATCTCTGCCTCTGTACGCAATAATTTGATATCAGAATGACGTCGGATAACCCCCGTTGCGGAACAAGGCGCATCAAGAAGAATACGATCAAAAAGCAGCCCATCCCACCACGACTCAGGCTTGAGTCCATCACCCTGCAGCAGTGTTGCCTTTACATTTAAACGCGTCAGGTTCTCTCTCACCCGTTGCAAACGCTTTTCATCGATATCGAGGGCAATACAGGCGTTCAATGTGGGCTCCGTTTCCAGAATATGACAGGTTTTACCACCTGGTGCGCAGCAAGCATCAAGTAACCGCAATCCTGGTTGCAAGGATAGCAAGGAAACGGCTAATTGTGCCGCTTCATCCTGCACGGAAACGTCGCCGTTGCTAAAACCGGGTAGATCATCCACCGGACAAGCATGGTCTAAGGTAATGCCCTGCATCGCATCTATTGTGGGGTAGGCCTTCATTCCCTTTTGATGTAAACGCTCCAGGTATGCTGCCCTATCGCCTCGTAGTTGATTCACCCGCAAACTCATCGGTGGATGTGCGTCATTTGCCTGAAGAATAGTTTGCCAATCGTTAGGCCAATCCATTTGCAAACGCTGGACAAACCAAGCCGGATGTCCATAAAGAAAGTCCGGGTTAGTTTGCAGACGAGCCACCAAGGTAGCTTGTTCGCGGCAATAGGTTCTTAAAACTGCATTAACCAATCCCTTTGCCCAGGATTTTTAAGTGGATCAAGTAAAGCAACCGTTTCTTTTACTACTGCATAATCAGGCTTTTGCATAAAATGGAGTTGATAAAGACCAATGAGCAAAACCAACCAAACGTCGACTGTTTTGGGGCGTTTATCAACAAGGCAATCCGCTAGCGCCTGCAGGCGAAAATAATGACGGCAAACACCAAAACAAATTTCTTTTGTTAACGGAGTCAATTCACTCTGTGCTTGAAAAAGATGAGAAAGCGGTGTTCTGTCTTGTAGTAATTTCACTAAAATACGCAGCGCTTGTAAGCGCTCATTTTTTTCATCGTAAAACCAAATGGATATAGTGTTGCGCTCGCCCCGAATTCAACCAGGCAGAGACAGGCATCACCTTAGAGCCTGGAAATTGCAAATAATCAATCATGACAGCCTGATCACCTGCTGCGACTAAAATCCCTGTTTTATCGATAGACAGGATTGTTCCAGGTTCAGCGGAGCTTGTGCTTGCAACGACATGAGCCTGATGGATCCGCAAGAGCTCTTCACCAGCTTGCGTATAAGCAATTGGCCAGGGGTTAAATGCGCGCACCTGATTCACGATCTCCCTTGCTGGACGCTGCCAATTAATTGCGGCATCTTCTTTTTTATTTTGCCTGCATAAGTAGCCTGGCTATTATCTTGAGGCACTGGTTCTGCTTGTCCGCAGGCAAGCGCATCAAGTGTGGCTAACAGGGGCTCTACAGCCAATTGTGCAAGTCTGTCATGCAGACTGCCTGCTGTATCTTCAGGAAAAATAGGGCAGCTGATTTCGGCCAATTTAGCGCCGGTGTCCATTCCAGCATCCATTTGCATAATCGTTACACCCGATTGTTCGTCACCATGTAACACCGCCTGCTGGATAGGTGATGCACCGCGCCAGCGAGGTAATAACGACGCGTGCGAATTAATACAACCCAAACGCGGCAAAGCCAGCACAGCCCGGGGCAAAATTAAACCATACGCGATAACCACGAGAATATCTGGTTTTAATTGTGCTAGCTCTGTAATCGCGTGTTCACTTTTAAAATTGAGTGGTTGATAAACTGGTATTTGATGAGACAATGCCCAACTTTTCACTGCAGATGGCTGTAATTTACGTCCACGACCAGCAGGCCTGTCGGGCTGAGTGTAAACTGCCAACAAGCGATGGGACGAATTGGCAAGTGCATCAAGTGACGGTATTGCGAATTCAGGTGTACCGGCAAAAACGATAGTTAAGTTACTCATCACTTACGTACATTCAAACGTTTAAATTTATCCAGCTTCCTTCTTGCCATCGCACGCTTTAGAGGGGAAAGCAAATCAACAAAAAGCTTGCCATTTAAGTGGTCAATTTCATGTTGAAAACATTCACCCAAAAGCCCCTCTGCAGTCATTTCAAATGGGTTGCCAAAGCGATCCTGAGCACGAATGGTCACTTTCTTAGCGCGGATCACCGTGTCATAAGCCCCCGGAACAGACAGGCATCCTTCTTGATATTCAGCCTCACCTTCTTTGGCAATAATTTCGGGATTGACTAATACCAATTGCTGTTTTTTATCACCAACGATATCCACAACGGATAAACGCAGACTAATACCTATCTGTGGCGCTGCAAGTCCAACCCCCTTGGCGTGGTACATCGTCTCGAACATATCATCGATGAGTGCTTGCAACGCATCATCAAATTGCTCAACAGGTTTTGCTTTTAATCTTAACCGTTCGTCAGGTAAATAAATAATCTTGCGGATAGCCATAAAATATCTGTTTCCTACCTAATAATGCGTGCTATTATCACCAATACCTCGTATGGCTGCAAGATGCATAGCCACGCTCACGGACGAATACATCAAAGTGACACTGCTATGACCTGGATCCTATGGCATGATTTCTTTGGCTAATTATTGCCCCTTCTTCTCTGTTTCAAAGCCTAGGGAACTCATAAGGACTCCTGACTGTAGAAAAATACCTTGCTGCCTGTTTGCTTATGCTCGTCATGAAATTTGGAAAAGGACTGCACCATTCAGCCATGAATAATAAATCCTGTCTTATCGCATTAAATAAAATAGAACAGATTGGCCCTCGCACTGTTGTGAAATTATTACAACGCTGGCCCGATCTGGAAGAAATGTTCCGCTTATCGGAACAACAACTGCTGCAAGCGGGCTTACCCGCTAAAATAGCCCAGGCAATCAGCACCTTTAATTTTAACGAACTGGAAGCCGATTTTCGCTGGCAGGAAACGAGCAATCACCATTTGTTAACCTGGGAAGACAGCAATTACCCAGCCTTATTGAAAGAAATTCATGACCCTCCGGTCATCTTGTACGCGATTGGTGAGTTATCCTGCTTGCAACAACCCACTATCGCCATAGTGGGTAGTCGCAACCCCTCCATAACAGGTAGCGAACTAGCCCGACGGTTTGCTTATGAGCTGGCAATGACTAATCTTACGGTGGTCAGCGGCCTGGCACAGGGTATTGATACACAAGCGCATCGCGGCTGCCTGGATGCCCAAGGAAAAACAGTCGCCGTTATGGCGACCGGGATTGATCGTATTTATCCACGACAAAACGTTCAATTGGCTGCAGAAATAAGCCAAAATGGCCTGCTTATTAGTGAATTTTCGCTAAAAACTGCACCAACAGCTGGACATTTTCCACGCAGAAATCGTATAATAAGCGGTTCAGCATTGGCCACATTGGTCGTTGAAGCAGCAATTCGTAGCGGTTCATTGATAACAGCCCGTCTAGCGCTGGAACAAAATCGCGATGTTCTCGCTGTCCCAGGTTCCATCCTCAATCCACAGGCTAGAGGTTGCCATCACCTGCTGCAGCAGGGAGCCAGATTGGTAACATCCTGTCAGGACGTATTAGATGAATTAGGCTTGGATAACAAACAAGCCAAACAAAATGACCTGAGGCAATCCCTTGCCACGGATCATGAAAACCTAGTAAAGTGCATTGGGTTTGAAGTAACTACTGTTGATCAACTCATCGCACGCAGTGGTTTGAATGTTGAAGAAGTGGCCTGCAACCTGGCTATATTAGAATTACGGGGAATTGTCAAAGCTGTTCCCGGTGGTTACATGAGGTGTTGATTATGAAAGATAGCTTGTTTGAAATGTTAATGAGTTTTTTTGAAAAAAGTTTATCCCAATTAAAGGAAAGTACTACTTCAACAACCTCTAATGAGAATGGACAAGAAGACAATGACGTTTATGAAACTTCAAGCATTGAAAGCCGAACCGTAGTTATAAGACCCGCACAAGATACCGCTATGCGCGTTTTTACATCTGATGAAAAGATGCGATTTACCAAGGCCAGTTACCAATTTATAACCCGCTTAATAATGTGGGGAATCGTGGAATCAGAAACCTTGGAAATAATCATCAATCAATTGTTATTCTCCGAGTCCCGTTTTGTTACGCTGCAGGAAACAAAATGGACTATTCGTAACACACTTGCCGAAAATCTTGATGCAGCTCAATTAGCTTTTCTTGATCTTGTGCTATATCAGAAAGAAGACGAATTACCGTTACATTGATAATTATCACAAGGAAAGGTTAACTTAGCTATGAGCAAACACCTGGTTATCGTAGAATCCCCTGCGAAAGCTAAAACGATACAAAAATATTTAGGCAAAGATTATGATGTCTTGGCTTCCTATGGCCATGTGCGTGATTTACCGCCCCGTAAAGGGTCGGTAAATCCTGATAAAAAATTCGCAATGACCTACAACCCGATCGAAAAAACGCACGTCATATCGAATCGATTGCCAAAGCCTTGAAAAATCGGATTCACTTTTGCTCGCCACTGACCCTGATCGCGAAGGTGAAGCCATTTCCTGGCATGTTTATGAATTAATGAAAGAGCGTAATTTGCTCAAAGACAAAGAAGTTCATCGTATCTTTTTTAATGAAATCACTAAATCAGCTATTCAAGACGCGATAAATAATCCACGCGAAATTTCAATGGACTTAGTCAATGCACAACAGGCCAGACGTGCATTAGATTACCTGGTAGGTTTCAATCTATCGCCGCTATTGTGGAAAAAAATTCGCCGCGGTCTTTCTGCTGGCCGCGTACAAAGCCCAGCATTACGACTCATTGTCGAGCGCGAAGAAGAAATTGAACGGTTTGTGGCTCAGGAATATTGGCGAATTATTGCCCAATGCAAGCACAACAATGCTCCTTTTGAAGCAAGACTCACTCATTTTAATCGGGAAAAATTACAACAGTTCACGATTACTGGGGCAGAGCAAGCACACAGCATACAAGACGCCTTGCTTAAGCAAGCCCAAGGCAGTCTACTTGTTGAAAATGTTGAAAAGAAACAGCGTAAACGCAATCCAGCAGCGCCTTTTATTACCTCTACGCTACAACAGGAAGCTGCCCGAAAATTAGGATTTACCGCGCGTAAAACCATGATGATTGCCCAGCAGCTCTATGAAGGGATCGATATCGGCTCCGGTACGATGGGTTTAATTACCTATATGCGTACTGACTCAGTCAATTTGGCCAATGAAGCGATAGAGGAAATTAGAGCCTACATTCGTGAGCGTTATGGCGATGATAATTGTCCTAACACTGCTCGTATTTTTAAAACCAAATCAAAAAATGCTCAAGAAGCACATGAAGCCATTCGACCCACTTCGGTTAAGCGCACACCCGACATGGTGCAGCAAGCGCTAACGACTGAACAATTCAAACTGTATAGCCTTATTTGGAAACGGACCATTGCTTGTCAAATGGCCGAAGCCCTGGTAGATACGGTCGCCGTAGACTTAAGCTGTGGTGAGGGCAACCTATTTCGAGCAAATGGCTCAACCATCACCTTCCCTGGTTTTCTTACCGTCTATGAAGAAGGACGTGATGATTCACCTGATGATGAACAAAATGCAATGCTGCTTCCAGCATTGAAAGTGGGTGAAAAAGTTAATTTACAAGATATTCTTGCCAATCAGCATTTTACTGAACCTCCTCCTCGTTATTCAGAAGCGTCGCTGGTTAAAGCGCTGGAAGAGTACGACATAGGCCGACCATCAACCTACGCATCGATTATCCACACCTTGCAGCAACGTGAATATGTCGTGGTCGATAAGAAGCGCTTCGTCCCTACCGACGTTGGCAGGATAGTTAACCGCTTCCTGACCGGGTATTTTACGCGTTATGTCGATTACAAATTCACCGCTCAATTGGAAGATACGCTGGATGCTGTATCACGTGGTGAAAAAGACTGGATCCCAGTGCTGGAAGAGTTTTGGCAACCCTTTATTCAACAAATCCATAATACTGACGAGCAAGTGCAGCGCAAAGATGTTACGACGGAAACACTGGATGAGAAATGCCCCAAATGCGACAAGCCACTGGCTATTCGCTTAGGTAAACGCGGTCGTTTCATCGGCTGTACTGGTTATCCCGAGTGCGATTACACCCAGGATCTCGGTAATAACGAGGGTGAAAAAACGGAGCCTGAGGTCGTTGAAGGACGAACTTGCCCTCACTGCTCAGGTCCCTTACACATTAAAACAGGCCGTTATGGCCGTTTTATTGGTTGCGGAAATTACCCACAATGTAAATATATAGAGCCGTTGGAGAAACCGGCTGATACCGGGGTTGAATGTCCCAAATGCCATGATGCCAAGATACTCCAGCGCAAGTCGCGCAAAGGAAAAATATTTTTCTCTTGTGGCAATTACCCTAAATGCGACTATGCACTGTGGAATGAGCCCATTGATAAGCCTTGCCCCAAATGTGCCTGGCCATTGTTGACTGTGAAAGATACTAAACGCTCAGGCCGGCAAATTCTTTGTCCTAATGAGGGCTGTGGTTATAGCGCTGATGGCGACGATGAATAGAGGGCTTGCCCTGACTCATCGTCTCCCTATCGAACTCACGTTAAATCATTTTCGGCCGGCTCACTAAGCCGACCAGCCCGTTTTTTGCTCTGCAACAAGTAAATAATTGCCATGCTCACAATAGAAAGCACCAATAAAAGCACTGCCGGTATTACCCCAAAGAAATGAATAAACCTGGCCAGCTTTTCCGGACCAATATAGCTTTTGTAGGCCAGTGTAATAATTGTCGTGGAAACAACAGAAATAAAGATAGGGCGAATTAACCGGGCGCCGTTCTTGATGGCAAAATACACGCCTATCCTGCCGCCTATTAATTGGCCCATTGCCATACACAGGGCAAGCGTGTAATCAATGTTGTGGCCGAAAGCAAAACATACCGTAGCAATAAGACTGCTTTTCAGATTAAAAACCTTGGTGTAGGCAGCGGCTTTAACAAAGTTATAGCCAAGAAAGAAGGTCAGCGAAAACACCCAAAGTGAGCCAGTCCCAGGGCCAAAAATCCATCATAAAATCCCAGGAGAAAACCGAAGGCAATATAAAACCAAAATTCATTGAATCTTGGTTCTTGATCCTGTGAGCCCAGTTTTGGGGAAAACACGGTATACATCAAGATGGCTAATAATAGAAGGGGAATGATTTTTTAAAATATCACTATCTAGTACCTGACTCGCAACAGCACCGATTACCGTGCCCAAAATCCCCCAAATGAGTCCTTTATAAACTGTATTTAATGAAAGTAATCCTTGGCGATAATACCCACAAGTAGCCACAAACGTGCCTATAGCGCCCTGTAGCTTGTTAGTCCCCAGAGCAACCTGGGGTGGAACACCTACCCCTAGTAACATAGGCAGACTAATTAAGCCGCCACCACCGGCAATTGCATCCACAGTACCCGCTATCAACCCTGTTAAAAATAAAAGAGGCAACAGCAAATGGTAGGGCAAATCAAATAACATCTTATTTCTCTTTCAATAAGGAAATCGTGTAAAAACTAACTAAAATTAGACCCCGCATTGCGATAAAAAGACTTGATCGCCTGAACAACAAACGTCAATTCTTTTCTTGAAACATCAAGATGGGTAACTAATCTTACTCTGCCTTGTTTATTAGGTTGTTTAGGGAAGATTATTCCCTTTTCCTGCAAATAGGATTGTAATTCTTTATAATGATGTTTGACATGAATAAACAACATATTTGTTTGCAAAGCAGCCGTATCAACATCGATTTCCTCAAGCTCAGCTAAACTGTTAGCTAAATACAAGGCGTTATCATGATCCTCCGCCAAGCGCTCGATATGATGTTCTAAAGCATAAACGCCCGCTGCTGCTAAAATACCGGCCTGGCGCATGCCTCCACCCAAGACTTTACGCCAGCGTCTTGCTTTGTTAATCAGTTCGCTGCTACCTGCCAAAACTGAACCCACGGGGGTACCTAACCCTTTGGAAAGGCAAATAGACATCGAGTTAAAGTGATTACTGATATCTTTGAGGGAACATTGCAATTTCACGACTGCATTAAAAACCCGTGCGCCATCCAGATGACTTTGAAGACCATGATGCTGACAAAAAAGCCTCATCTGTTGTAAATAAGCGAGGGGTAACGCTCTACCGTCAACCGTATTCTCAAGACAAAGTAATTTGGTACGTGCATAGTGATTATCAATTGGCTTAATCGCCAGCGCAACTTTTTCCAATGCCAGACTACCATCCAGTTCAAAATCAAGCGGCTGCGGTTGTACGCTGCCTAAAACCGCTGCACCGCCTCCTTCGAATAAATAACAGTGAGCAGTTTGGCCAACAAGATATTCATCCCCTCGTTCACAATGCGCCATGATCGCGACCAAATTGGATTGTGTTCCAGACGGTAAGAAGACTGCTGCGTCCATACCTGCTTTATCGCTAATCAATTCTTCCAGCATCCTGACAGTAGGATCTTCGCCAAATACATCATCACCCACTTCCGCCTGCATCATTGCAGCAAGCATATCTTTACCTGGCTTAGTCACGGTATCACTTCGTAAATCAATTATTGTCATCACGGCTCGCTTGTTCATGAAAAAGAGCTCTCTTCGCACGCAATTAGTTGTTGAATGTTAGGTAAATCGTGGCGTAAAGCTGCTGCATTTCTTCCATGGCATCATGAATGAATTCTATACCCTTTAGGGTTTGCCAGGCCTCTTTCTGCCAGCCTCTCTCCAGACAATAGGTCAACCAAAGCAACCAACTGTGCAAAGTCTGCGCCCATAAAATAGCACCCATTTTAGGCAAGTTACCAGCACATTCTGCATAACCGAGCAACGTCGCCTGAAACTGCTCTGTTGCGAAGGTAGCGTGGGCCATTCCAGCACAGTTTACAGCAAGCCCTACCAACTCAATAGCGGGATGGATGTAACCCGCACTTTCCCAATCAATCACATGCGGTGTTTCACTATCACGCCAAATAATATTAGTCATGTGAATATCGCGATGGCTAACTACCCAGTGTTTCGCTTCATAATCGCGATAACGATTGCAGTGATCAATCAGCTTTCTTAACCAGGGCGCATAGTGCCCCTCCGCAGCGAATTCGGAAAGAGGCCTGATAGCAGGAAAACTTTCCGCACCCTGGATGGGAACCTGGAGTGAATGGAGCTGTGCCAGTTTATTGCCAAGGATGTAAGCCTGTTTACAATCTACTGTCTCAAGAACGTTGCCTTCACAGTAGGGGAGAATCAAAGCAAAATGGCCATCGACAGTCAGCAGAACATGAGTTGCCTCGGTGTGCCGAGCAGAAAACGTCAAATCGAGTTCATTGGCTGCAATGGTTGCCAGTGCCTGAGTAAATTCTAAACGTTGTCGTGTTATTGCACCAAGCCAGGTTGGCAAAGAAAATGCCTTGCCGATCCATTTGCTTTGATCAGCCAGCTCAATTAAATCAACTTGATGCTGCAAGCCGCCTGTCAATGGGGTGATTGAAATGATCGGTTGTGTAAAATAAATACTAGACCAATGCGCGTTATCCATGCATCAATTGTTCAATATAACGCCTGCAAGTTAATGGCTTATGGAGATAGCTAATCATATGACGTGTGCCACCCGTACCGGTGATCACTAAACAACCATACCCGAAAATGCTGCCTAATACGGATTGACGTATATCAATGCTCTCAATTTTAGTTAAAGGAATATCAATCGTCTGCCTGACCAGCAGACCTGTGCGCAGAATAACTTGCTTTTTCTTGATGGTCAGGGAAGAGAAATGGTAATTGACCCAGGTTACTCCTCCCCAAGCCAGAGCAAATACGATAATAAAAAGCGATAACTCTTTTAAGGTGGGGAAGCTTAAACCAAGATAGATGGCTAAACAGGCGAGAACTACCGGCCAGAAAAACAGAAGCCAATGAAGTCTTGCAAAATACACCACATCGTTGTTGTCTGCCATCGTTGGTCCTGCCAAATCAGTCACGTTATACGGTCCGTTCAACTATTATTTTCTATATCATATGGCAGATGCGACAAATTTGCTATGCTGTCTCTTTGTTAATTCAGGTTTTGATCAATGCGCCCTATTAATCGCTGCCTAAATCCGCAGTTACTAGCCATCTGCCAGCGCGCAATCCAGCTAGACGAATTAAATAGTAAACTCAAACTCTACCTAACTCCCCCGTTGTCAGAGCATTGCCAGGTGGGGAGTTTTAACAAAGGTTGCCTGATGCTCACCGTCACCAATGCGGCCTGGGCAACGGAATTGCGTTATAGCCTGCCCGTATTACGCGATAAATTAAGACAGGAAGCCGGAATATATCAATTGACCTCAATCAAGATTCACATTGCTGATAGCAGTCAGCAAACAAGTCCAACAAAAAAATCACAACAAAGTACTGTCAACTACCGCCCGCCATTTCATTAAGGAAGCAGGAGAGCACTGCACTTATCCACCATTACAAAACGCGCTTTATAAATTAGCTGAAAGCAAGGAGTAATCCCGGTATATAAACGCGTATCGAAGCGCTTTGTAGCCTGGGTGCAGGCGCAGCTGAAACCCGGGGATTCAAAATAAACAGCAGAGCATACGTGCGCGGGTTAAATCCCGGATTACAGCCTTCGGCTTTCATCCAGGCTTCGTGATTTTATTATAAATTTTCCGTTGGTTTTTCCTGCAAATGGCGTATTGTGTCGGACGATGTCGTACTCAAATACGACGATCTCCCGAAGGGGAAAATTACCCCAATTTTGCAATGTATTAATTTCTCTTTCTCTTCAATCGTGACATAGATGTAAGAAAGAAAATGCTTGAGTCTGGTATTGCATCCTTCATAGGGAAATTTTACTCATCAAGTTCGATTAAGCAGGCGGAATATTTGTTGTACAAGCTCGAATAAAATTAATTGCATAGGAGGTAATACTAGCTTGTGATTGGTTATCATTTTTGACAAATTGGATTAAATTTAATCTCTGTAGATTGCCAGTTATAATAGTACTATCTAAATTTAAGATACCATCGGTTAAACCTAAAATTTCATTTTCCACCATTGATATATACTGATCTTTGGGGATATTTTTTGTGCCTTCTTTTGTATGTAGCTTATAGAATGTAAATAAAATCCTTGCCTCTATGCCAGTTAGATCCTTTAAAACGTTTATATAAGAAGGGTGCACAAATTCACCTATAATTATATTGGCGAAGAGCGATGCCCAGATTTCTTGCAAGTCGTTATCATCTTGATTTTGCGCCGCTTCAATAAATGGTAACGTTAAACTTCTTGGAAGCTCCTTTAGCTCAACTTTATGCTGTTCACATTTTTGGGCTGTTTACGCTACGATTTTAACTAAATTAGAAAAGCGCCATGATTGAATCTGTTCACCTAGCAGCAGTCCAAGTTGCTTCACCGGCTCTTTAAGCCCAATTAACAATAGATATGATGTTGCTGCCGATATATAGTCCATTATTTTCTCCTGAATCGCGATTAAGAATAGTATCTACGCTAGCTACCTAATTACACAAAGCGAATGGTATATCGACTCTCATTAATTCAAAACACTATGTAATTATATTGACTAAAATTTTTCGTGCTTCCTCAATTATGTTAGAGTCATCTGTTGAATCTAGCAAGAATTCATATGCGTTGTTAAATTGATCATGGGAAACTTCACCAACGCGGTCGAAATAGGAAAAAAAGTATTTGCTGAGGTAATAATTTTATCAATTCGAGCAGACAATCCATTAAATTTTTGAGAAATATTCTTAATAGAGAGCCCGAGTAGAAACAGTTCTTTTTCTAGCTCTGCTTTTGCAATACTCAAAGTTTTTTCAAGTGTTCTCAATTCATCAGTATATTCAACCGTTTTAAGAGGTTGGTCAGTTTCCTCCCTTAATTGAAATCTCAGCCTTATCTCTTTGATGTTTTTATCAATTTCATTCACAAGAAATATTAAGCTTTTAGCTATCTGATATTGATCAGTACCCTTAAGTTGCTTTTTCCAAGTGCGTAAACCCATTGTTGCAATATATAATCCATAGATCGTAAGAATTATAGTAGCCAGGTCTTTTATCACGTTATAAATTGAACATTCCATGTTGCGTTCTTAAATTCTCTCAGGCTGTGTGGATAAGAGTATTCATAAAATACTCATCTAAGCAACTACATATAACATTACCAGAATCTATGGGGTCAGCTAGCGTAGATACTGAACTTATCCGCCACTACAAAAAGCGCGCTGCATGAGTTAGCTGAAAGCAAGGAGTAATCCCGGTATATAAACGCGATAGGTATCGAAGCACTTTGTAGCCGAGGTACAGGCGCAGCCGAAACCCGGGGTTCAAAATAAGCAGCGGAGCATACAGGAAGAGTTTAAATTCCGGATTACAGCCTTCGGCTTTCATCCAGGCTAAGGTTCCTGATGTGCCGTTCTTCTTCATTTGAGGATTAATCCCGTTTGCAAGCAAACGGTCTACCTTGCTGGAAATAATTATGGAAATGATCCATGTCCACCAAAAACAACTAGTGAAAAATTCAATTGAACTATAATCCTATTAGAAAGATTGATTGAGTGCCGCGAACAAATTGCAGCACGCAGACGCTAGGACTAATCTCAACATGCCCCGGTATTGAGGTACTTTAAGTCATGGATACGCATGGGATAAATCAGAGACACGCCATAAGAATAATAATGCTCTGTATCATAGCTACAGTAATGATTTTTATCCCTGTCTCAGTACTATCAGCCGCGGAAAGAATTGAAATTTGTGCGAAGTACCGAACCTCAAGTGGATGGTCAGATGTTTATAAAGTCGAAGCAACGATCACTAAAGGGAGCGAACTGAATCAAGCCACATCAAGTTTTAATTACCAAAGCTTCGATACCTATGTCGTAATTTTTTGGGATAGAGATGAGGCTAGTGTGATACAAATGGACTCCCCCTTTGTTACCTATACGGAACAAACAGGCTACGACCAGCAAGGTAGAGAATGGCGAATCGGAAAAGGCTCTGTCTGTTTCTAGGACTCTAAATCAAGGGTTTCAAAAATCATGAATTGAGAACTAAATAGGATCAGCGCATAAATGAATTCTATGAATATAAAATTCAAGCCCTGAATTTATAGTTCCACATTAGAATTCTGAGGGGCAATAAAAATATGAGCAATAAAGTTAATATAGTTAATTTATCAAAATTAATTTAATTATCGCTTAACACTTGCGGATGTCAAAAGTTATTTAATTTATCCAATGTATGAGTCCCATCCGGATATTTTTTAAAAACTCTTGCTCGAATTCCCTCTTAGAGATGGGTTTTCCACATGTACATGAAAAATTGCCGCACTCCCATTATAGCCGCTAAAAAACAATGTACGATGAGTGGAGTAATAGAGTATATCCATCTTGGGATAATAGGATACTAAATATGGAGCCCCTTTTAAAATTCCCACCATACTTATTTTATCTTCGTCCTTAGTAATATAGTGGAAAATGCCAGTATAAGAGTCACCGCCTATTTTTTGGGAATCTTGTAAAATTATTAACGCTTTATCCTGAGCAAAAAAATTATAGGAGTAGATCCTGAAACTTTATCGGAGGCAGGCAAAAATTTATAGTTTTCAACTCCCAAAGTATTTGCTAAATAATAGTCCAATCTCAACCCGTATGGCTCATTACATTGAACCGTATATATAAATGAATAACTTATTGCGGAATAGGCTAAGCATATGACCAAAATAGGTTTATTCATTTTTTCTTCCATGAACTTTACTTGTTTAAGTATAGCAAAACCCCGTAGATACTAACAAAAGACCATTATGCTGATTTGTAAGACATTTCTTACAGCATTTACTTGGTATATCTTAATGACGAGCATGAGCAATTAAGTCATACTGGCATTATTGGAAGTTGCAAATCTCAGGACATGAAGTCCGTGAAAAGGGAGCCAGCACAAGGATGTGCTGACACAGGAAGTGGAATTTGCAACTTACCAAACCAATCTACTTTTCTTCCAATAAATGCTCAGCTTTGATTACCCCGAAACGCAGGCCAACAATAATAGCGCTTGTTATATTCTTACACCCTAATTTCTGAAAGATGGATTGCCGACAGTAATTAACTCTTCGTGTGGATACTTTTAAAAGAGCAGCAATTTCTTTAAGGGTTTTGCCTTGCGCGGATAAATAAATACACTGCTTCTCTTGTTCACTTAAGCGAACATCGAAACCAATTGGTTGTCTTATCCACGTATTGGAAAGTAAAGCTTGCATTTCGGTGAGTTGCTTAGGAGTGGGATTGCTATTCCCTAAATAGTCCAGGTAATTCTTAGCAAACAGTTTAAAAAAGGGGCTATCGATTAAATCATTTTTCCTGATAAAACTGTCTCGTTTGATTTTCATTATTACTGTTCCTTTATTTTTAAAGGTAAGCGATAGCACAGGGATTAATTGAAACCATTAATCCCTGTATCTCTAGCTGTTGAATTCATTAAGATTTTTTAAGTAAAAACCTACTTAAAGTACGCTAAAAGCTACGCTCTTAATGGTCAGACTGTAAAAATAATGGGACATTTTGGCGGCTTCTTACGGACAAGCCATTGAAAACTAAAACTGAAATAGACTAAGATGCTTTTAGCCATTTTTATCTCCTGATAGATAAACTTGGTTAGCTGATAGCGGGGGATTGGCGTCCCTCCTATCAGCGCCTTTATTGCATTTAACACTTCAAACGCAGATTTATACTATTTTATTCTGTAGTGTCTTGCAAATGAAATTTTTAGCCCTTGGCAAAACACTACAGAAATTTTTCTATCAGCCCAAATTCGGTACCATCAACCTTCTCTGCATTTCACAACGTGATGTTTTTTCAGCAATAGACTTCCTTTTTACGAACTATTTTTTCAATTCTTCTTCAGAAATAATCTCATTTCTCCAACTTACACTATGAGAATTGAGAAATGGTTTATGAAGAGAAGGGAACGACTAAAGCGCAGTTACTCATTATTGAAGATAATCACATCTGCCAACAAATTTATCTTGCAATACTTGGTAACTATTACCACATTGAATTAGCAGAGACTGCTGCAGAGGCTTTGGAATGCCTGTCAAAAAAAGTATACCACTGCATCATTTTGGACTTAGGTTTACCGGATACATCAGGAATTGAAGTACTATCCTCCACTCGTAACAACGCGCTAAATAAAGCTACTCCTATCATCATTATTTCAGCTCATATGAGCAACGACATTAAACAAATTTGTTTACAATTAGGAGCTAATGAAGTTTATACAAAACCAATTGATTCTGTTTTGTTGCGCCATGTAATCGAAAATTTTTTAGGTGCTTGACTATATGTGTACTTAGATTGGATCGCTTTGGCCTGGGTGCAGGCGCAGCCAAAACCCGGGATTCAAAATAAGCGACGGAGCATTATATAAACAGTTTAAAATCCCGGATTACAGCCTTCGGCTTTCATCCAGGTACTGCGATGCTTGATCCCGGAGAGATATAGAGTAGTAACGCTTGCTTAAGCTTCTGCAGGTAGAAAATCCGCTTCAACGGCAGGTCGGTAGTTTTCTGCATCGAAATAAGTATATTCCCAGGCATCTTGGCGTACCATCAACTCACGCAAGAGACGATTGTTTAAACCATGACCGGATTTATAACCTTCGAATGCACCAATCAAACCACAACCAAGGAGATATAAATCACCAATAGCATCAAGGACTTTATGAGTGACAAACTCGCCAGAAAAACGTAACCCGTCTTCATTCAACACGCGATAATCATCAACGACAATCGCATTATCCAGACTGCCTCCTTTGGCCAAATCACATTCACGCAACTTCTCGTAATCAGACAGAAAGCCAAACGTTCTTGCCCGGCAAATCTCTCTTACGTAAGACGTGCCCGACAGATCAAAGGTAACCGTTTGGGGTTTATCATTAAATACAGGGTGATCAAAATCGATTGTAAACGAAACCTTATAACCATCATAAGGCAAGAACTGCACATACTTCCCATGATCCTCAATACGGATAGGTTTTAGTATGCGAATAAAACGCTTCGCAGCACTCTGCTCTCGTATGCCGGCTGATTGAATCAGGAATACAAAAGGCGCTGAACTACCATCCATAATAGGAATCTCAGGTGCATTCACATCGACATAAGCATTATCAATTCCCAAACCGGCAAACGCTGAAAGTAAATGCTCTACCGTAGCAACCTTTGCACCTTGATGCTGCAAGGAAGTACACAACATCGTATCGCCAACGTAATTATATAAAGCAGGAATTTCTACTACGGATTCTAAATCAGTACGTCTAAAAACAATGCCTGTATTAATGGGAGCCGGACGCGCTGTAAGAAGAATTTTTTCTCCTGAATGCAAACCAACGCCCGTTGCTTGAATGACTTTCTTAATAGTTCTTTGTTGCATCATTCAGTGATCACCTTTTCTATCCCATATTTTGCGCACAATAAATTGCCAAATCATATCAACAATTAATTGATTAGTCTAATTTTTTATGCCTTCCATAAAAAACGGCCCTTAGGCCGTTTCTATACTATTCAACTTGCTCTTCTTGCCGACGCAAAAAGGCAGGAATATCCAGGTAATCCACATCAGGTACTGACGCTTCATTGACGGTAGGTTTCGTTGTGATCGCAGCTTGCTTACGCATGACAGCAGGTCTGTCAAACTGTTGATAATCCAGGGAGCCATCGCTTCGAACTGATTCAGCAAGGCGAGATTTTACTGTGGCTTGTTGTTGCGAATGACGAGTTCTTGAATCACCGCCAAGGCCAGTAACAATAACAGTAACACGCATCTCATCTGTCATTTCAGGATCAATTACCGTACCTACCACAACCGTTGCATCATCAGAAATAAACTCTTTAACAACATCACCGACTTCTTCAAATTCACCAATCGACATATCCAAACCAGCGGTAATATTGACCAAAATACCCCGGGCACCAGAAAAATTAACATCTTCCAGTAAGGGAGAGGCAATTGCTGCTTCAGCGGCTTGGCGAGCTCGTTGCTCACCGCTGGCACTACCTGTACCCATCATCGCCATACCCATTTCTGACATCACTGTGCGCACATCGGCAAAGTCAACGTTAATGAGGCCAGGACGTGTAATCAAATCAGAAATTCCTTTTACGGCACCTAATAAAACATTATTCGCAGCTTTAAAGGCATTAAGCAAGCTGATATTTTTACCTAAAACGCTCAGCAGCTTATTGTTGGGAATAGTGATTAAGGAATCTACGTGTTCAGCCAAGCGACGAATTCCCTCTTCAGCAGCCAAGGCGCGCTGTTTACCTTCAAATGAAAAGGGCTTGGTCACCACAGCAACAGTGAGGATACCTAATTCTTTAGCCACCTCAGCAAATACCGGTGCCGCTCCTGTACCAGTGCCACCACCCATACCGGCAGTAATAAAAACCATATCAGCGCCAGCCAGAACTTCTTTGATTCTATCTCTGTCTTCTTCTGCTGCTTCACGACCAATTCTTGGATTCGCCCCAGCGCCTAAACCCTTCGTTAACTCGTCACCCAGTTGGATATGGATTTTTGCATTTGAATTTTTGAGTGCTTGAGCATCCGTGTTGGCGCATATAAATTCAACGCCATCGATGTTTTCGGTCACCATGTGCTCGACCGCGTTACCACCACCGCCGCCGACACCAACGACTTTAATTACGGCACTGTCTTGCTGACTTTCCGTTAATTCAAACATGTTAGACCTCTCCCCTCTAAATTCTGCCGATTAATTGAGGTTTTGCCCCTAATCCTTACTAGTTAGCTAGATTAGAGGCAGAAACTACTTAAAAATTACCATTGAACCATGCCTTCATTCGCGCCCACATTCCTTTGTCATTATCACTTAAGACAGGTACATTATAACCACCTTCGTATTGTTGTTGAAAGCCATGTAGCAATAAACCTACCCCTGTCGCCAAGGATGGATTTGCTGTAGCCTCAACTAAACCAGAAACCTGATGCGCACAGCCATGGCGCACTGGCATTTCAAAACACAGCTCGGCCAATTCAATAGCGCCCTGTACGCTGGAACCGCCTCCCGTCATCACCATACCTGCTGCGATGCGTTGCTCGAAACCGCTGCGTCGAAGTTCATTACGGACCAACGTAAATAATTCTTCATAACGTGCTGAAACCACATCAGCAAGAACCTTGGCTGAAATTTTACGTCCTGGCCTTTCACTTACACCTAATACTTCTATCATTTCATTGGCATTAGCCAATTCAGGCATTGCGCAAGCATGCTTTATCTTAATAGCCTCCGCACTTTTAGTCGGTGTACGTAAAGCCATAGCAATATCATTGGTTACTTGATCACCGGCAATGGGGATAACTGCTGTGAATTGAATAGCGCCATCATAAAATACAGCAATATCCGTCGTTCCACCGCCAATATCAATCAAACAAACGCCAAGCTCTTTTTCATCTTCAGTTAAAACAGCGTGACTGGCAGCCAGCTGCTCAAGAATGATATCGCTCACTTCCAAACCACAGCGCCGCACACATTTAGCAATATTCTGAGCAGCACTGACAGCGCCCGTAACAATATGGACACGCGCTTCTAAACGTACACCAGCCATACCTGCTGGCTCACGGATACTGCCTTGATTATCGATAATAAATTCTTGGGGTAAAACATGAAGAATTTTTTGATCAGCTGGAATTGCAACTGCCTTAGCCGCATCAATTACACCGCCAACATCAGCCAGCGAAACTTCTTTATTGCGAATTGCAACAATACCGTGTGAATTCATGCTACGAATGTGACTGCCCGCAATGCCAGCATAAGCTGTGCGTACCTCACAGCCTGCCATCAACTCTGCTTCCTGAACTGCACGCTGGATTGAATTTACGGTCGCCTCGATATCAACCACCACACCCCGTTTTAGACCGCGGGAAGGGTGACGTCCTATACCAATGATTTCTATCGCACCATCTGCCGTCACTTCGCCAATCAGTGCCACCACTTTAGAGGTGCCAATGTCTAATCCGGTGATGATATTTTTTCTAATTTTTTAGCCATTATCTTCCCGTTTCTTTTTTCCATTGCACCGCCATACCTCGCGGATAACGTAAATCAACACTTGCTAATTGCCCTGATTTCTCTGCAAAAACAGCGGGATAGGCTTTACAGAATCGGATAACACGCGTTTCCAAATCCTGTTTTCCCAAACGCAACCGCACTCCATTGGCTAGAGTAAGTTCCCAAGCTTGATTATCACGTCGTCCTAATGAAGCCGCATGCAATCCATAGGTTGATAATATCTTACTCATTTTTTCGTAAACTTGTAAGACTTCTTTCTGTTGATTCGGTGGACCACTGAGATGTGGCAGCGTAGAATCAGTTAATGTAGCACCACCTTTGTTAAATAACTCGCCATCTTCCGTGAGTAACGCATTGTTCCAAGTTGCTACGGGTATTTTTTCAACGAGCGTGATTTTCAGGGTATCAGGCCACAGTCGTTCAACTCGTACTTGATTTGCCCAATCCAGAGCTGTCAAATCAGCGTATAATCGTCTTACCGGTAAAGAAAAAAACTATTATTAAGGTAATTAACCAAAACTGTTTCAAGTTGTTTACGCGTAATGTGCTGATAACTTGCTACTATTTTTACCGTATTGATAGGAAACCGCTGTGCATCTGCTACAAATAAATAAATTAAATGTGCAGCCAAAAAAATGGCGCACACAATAAGTGTGATTAAAAAACTTGCATAGCGTAATCGCCCTGTACTACCGCTCATCCGCTTTGTCTCACCTTAAGGGCCCATCCTTTTATTAGTTTTTAAATTCCTTAAGCTAGCCCTGCCAACAATCATTGATAGCTGGTCACTAACTGCTGGCGACAACGATGATGGGTCATTGCCAAATTTACCAATTCATCTAACAACTGTGGATAAGCTAAACCGCTTGCTTGCCATAATTTCGGATACATACTGATGGAAGTAAATCCTGGCAACGTATTGATTTTCATTAAATAAAATTTCGCCAGTTTGGTCATTTACAAAAAAATCAACGCGAGCCATACCCTTGCACTTAAGGCGAGTGAAAATTTCACAGGAAATCGTTTGTAGGCGTTTGAGTATTTTCGGATCAAGTTTGGCAGGAACATGTAATTCTGTTTGGTTAGATTCCAAATATTTTGCACTGTAAGAATAAAAACCATCCACGTGATGAACACGAATTTCACCTGCTATACTGACTCTTGGCACCGCCGAAGGCGAAGCGTTCTCAAGAACAGACAATTCAATTTCACGCCCCGGTAGAAACTCTTCCACTAAGATAGTTTCATCGTAACGTAAAGCATCTTCAATCGCAGCAACTAATTCCGTGTGGGTTTTTACTTTATGAATCCCTACACTCGACCCTAAAGAACATGGCTTAACGAACAAAGGCCAACCTAATTCAGCCACTGTTTGCTGGCAAAACTGCTGTCTCTCTAACGCGGTGCTGTGCCAGGATAAAACACGGTAACGGGCAGAACGAATTTCATCGTTACAAGCAAGACGTCTAGCCATATCTTTGTCCATGCCAATCGCGGAAGACAACGCATCACACCCCACATAGGCAACACCGGCTAATTCCAGCAAACCTTGCAAGCAGCCATCTTCATAAAGAGGGCCGTGAACGATAGGGAATACAACATCCGCATCAACAACAAAATGGCCATCAATCAGCAAGCTCGCTAAAGGGCGTGAGCAAGAAGTACTAACAGGTAAACTGTCTTTAAAGGCAAGCAATTCTTGGTAATCGTTCTGATAACAACGCCCTTCTTTATCCATGCCTATAGGAATAATATTGTATTTACTCGCGTCCAATTGCGCTAACACAGACGCTGCAGAAATTAATGAAATTTCATGTTCTCCAGACTTGCCGCCATAGAGCAATACTAAATTGATACGTTTATTAGACATTAAAAGTCTCCAATAATGTGCACTTCGCGAATTAAGTCAATATTGGTTTGCTTATGCACCGTGTCATGTACTAATTCAATTAACGACTCGATATCCCGTGCCGAGGCACTGCCATGCTGGTTAATTATAAAATTGGCATGTTTTAAAGAGACAACAGCCCCACCCAATTGCCTTCCCTTAAGACCACAAGATTCGATAAGACGAGCAGCGAAATTACCTGGCGGGTTTCTAAAAACCGAACCACAATTGTATTCACTGGTCGGTTGCGTATTCGCACGATGTGCCAATAATTCTTTAATCAGTTGCAAGGATTTTTCTTTCTCGCCAGCAACTAGTCGACAGGTAGCCGCAACAAACCATTCCTCTTTCTGCAAGCCGGAAACATGGCGATAAGCAATTTCAAATTCGTCTGGTTTTCGTTTATGTATCTCACCATCACGGGTTATTGTTTCAACTTCAACCACGAGTTGCCAGGTTTCACCACCGAAGCAACCAGCATTCATGCGCAAAGCGCCTCCCATAGTCCCCGGGATACCCGCCCAGAATTCGCCGCCAGCAAGATTACTGCGTGCACAAAATCTTGCCATGCTAGCACAAGATACACCAGCTTCTACACGGACAAGATCGTCCGTGATTAATGCCATTTCTTTCAAACAGCCTTGCGTTAAAATCACTGTGCCCGCAAATCCCCCGTCTCGAATGAGAGAATTAGAGCCTAGTCCCAACCAGAGCAGTGGCTCATCAAGAGGTAATTGCTTCAGAAATATCGCCAAATCATGAAGGCTGCTGGGCTTATATAATCTACGAGCCACACCACCGACTCGCCAGGTTGTATAATCAGCCAGACGCTCATTCGTTAATAACTGCCCCTGATACGCTGCAGCAGGATTTGTCATTGTTTCTGTTGAAATTTTCACACCGCCTCTCGCGCTGTTTGTATTAAACTGAGTGCCAATTGACCAATACTACCGGCTCCTTGCATCAAAATAACATCACCATCAGTAATCAGTTCATTCAAGGCTTGTACCAGAGTCTTATCATTAACCAATCTTACATTAGGGTGCTGCTGCCGAATTTTGGCTAGCAACGCTTCACTGGTTACGCCAGGAATGACTGATTCGCCGGCAGAATAAATATCCATTAGCAATAATTCATCAGCTAAACTGAGCGCCTCGACAAATTGGTCAAAAAGTGATTGTGTGCGACTGTAACGGTGCGGTTGAAAAACATGGACCAACCGTTTGTCAGGCCAAACACGACGAAAAGCGTCAATCGTTGATTTGATTTCTTGTGGATGATGCCCGTAATCATCAACAATCTGGGCTGAGCCATGCTCAAAATGTCTCTCACCAAGCATTTGAAAGCGCCGGCCAACCCCTTGGAATTTAAGTAACCCATTGATAATCGACTCATCATCGACCCCTAATTCGGTAGCAATCGCAATAGCAGCCAACGCATTTAATACATTATGACGTCCTGGCAACTGGAATTGTATATGTAACGGCCGATGAGGCGCCGGGCGTTCTACTGTAAACTCACTCAACAACCCTTTTTGAGTCCAGTTAACTGCACGGTAATGTGCCTCTTCACGAAAACCATACGTACGTATAGGTCGTTGAACTGACGGTAAAATACGACATACTTCCTCATCTTCAATGCAAAGCACTGCCAAGCCATAGAAGGGAAGATGATGCAAAAATTCAATAAAGGTATTACGCAATTTATCAAAATTATCGTCATAAGTGCCCATGTGATCCGCATCAATATTGGTGACCACTGACATCATTGGTTTTAGGAACAGGAATGACGCGTCGCTTTCATCCGCTTCAGCGACAAAATAGGCTGATTTACCTAACTGGGCATTTGAACCGCAACTATTGAGTTTACCACCAATAACAAAGCTAGGATCTAATCCCCCCTCAGCCAGCAAGCTACTAACCAAACTCGTGGTCGTTGTTTTTCCATGTGTTCCTGCAATGGCAATGCCATGACGAAAACGCATCAACTCCGCAAGCATAGCCGCACGGGGAATAACCGGGATTGAATGTGCTTTTGCCGCAAGGATTTCTGGATTTTCAGTATCAACCGCTGTTGAGCGCACAACCACATCAGCGCCAACGATATTTTCAACACGATGGCCAATATGTACCTTAATTCCCAAAGACTGCAACCGCTGTACGGTGCGGCTTTCACTCAGATCTGAACCAGTAATGCGGTACCCTTGGTTATGTAAAACTTCTGCAATACCACACATCCCCACACCACCAATGCCAACAAAATGAATTTGTTCTACTCGTCCCATCCTTGGCGATAGAAAGTGTCCTATGTTCTCCACAAAGCTCCCCTTTATTGTGAGGTTGGCGGCCGCAATCCTAGTGACTGCCAACGATTTTCATGATCAATACGCAATAAAAGTGCGATGACCACACAATTAACCACCATACTAGCACCACCATAACTTAACAGTGGTAACGTCAATCCTTTTGTAGGCAGTAATCCCGAATTAACGCCCATATTAATAGTGGCTTGTAATCCTAACCAAAACGTCAAACCATAGGCTGTAAATGCAGCAAACAACCGTTCTTGTGCGTGAGCCGTAAAGCCAATCATCAATCCCCTGGTAACCAGTATACTATACAAAATTAATACTAAAAGAACGCCGAACAATCCTAACTCTTCTGCCAGTACAGCAAATAGAAAATCAGTGTGCGCCTCGGGCAAATAGAATAATTTCTGAACGCTGTCGCCAAGCCCTACGCCCAGCCACCCACCTCGCCCAAAAGCAATCAACGATTGTGTTAGTTGGTAGCCACTATTAAATTGATCCGCCCAAGGATTGAGAAATGCAGTCAACCGTGCAACCCGGTAAGGAGAAGAAACAGCAAGCATGGCAAGACAACAGAGAACAACGAGTAATAGAGCGGCATAATAACGCAATTTTACGCCGGCTAAAAATAACATCGCCATGACTGTACCAGAAATAACCACTGTAGCGCCAAAAATCCGGTTCCATCAGTAATAAGACAGAAATCAGGCCTAGAATAATCATTGGCTTAATAAAGCCGAAAATATGTTGCTTCACACTGATTTGTTGACGCACCAAATAACCAGCCAAATAAAAAATCATTGTCATTTTAGCCAGCTCAGAAACCTGAATGCCGATAGGACCCAATGCCAACCAGCGTCTACTGCCATTAACTGAGCGGCCAATACCGGGAACTAACACAACCAATAACATCAACAAGCAAATAAGCAGCAAAGGCATGCTCATTTTTTCCCAAACGCTACTGTCTATTCTCATCACGCCAATGGCCACTATAAACCCAGCTACAAGATAGCAAGCCTGCCTAATCAAAAAATGGAAAGGCTGGTGATAGTATTTTGTCGAGATCATCACAGAACTGGATGCAACCATCATCAAGCCTATAATCACCAAACCAAGTACGGCTCCCATCAGCCATTTATCATAAAGCGCGATGGGCTTATGCGTGGGTTTTCCACGTTGATTATAATGACGCGGTTGCATAGTACTCACAACTTACTCACTAAATTTGCAAACACTTCGCCACGATGATTAAAATCACGAAACATATCCAGACTTGCACAGGCAGGCGATAATAAGACAACATCGCCTGATCTAGCCTGAGATTTAGCCATAATCACCGCATCCTCCAAGGAGGTAGCACGTAATATGGGAATCACATTAGCTAAAGCATGCTCGATTTTATCCGCATCCTCGCCGATTAAAACAACAGAACGTACATGTTCAGCAACAGGGGGACGTAACTCAGTAAAATCAGCGCCTTTCCCTTGGCCACCGGCGATTAATACAATTTTCCCTTGCATAGAACCCCCGATCCCAGAAATAGCCGAGATAGTTGCTCCGATATTTGTACCCTTTGAATCATTAATCCAATCAATTTCATCCAGTGTCCTTACCCACTGGCAACGATGCGGCAAGCCAGTAAACGTCTTTAAAACGTTTATCATATAGTCAGGCTTTATCCCAGCAGCGGCAGCCAACGCACAGGCAGCCAACGCATTTTGCCAATTATGCTTGCCTTTAATACGTAACTCTTCCGTAGACAGCAGGCATTCATTTCCATAGCTCAGGTAATGAGTACCCTTTTTTCAATCATACCCCAATGCCCAGCCTTGGGCTTATCCAAACCAAAACTGGTCGCCATCGCCCCATGAGCAGATTCGTATACTGCTGGTGTTGTCTGTGCATCATCGCGGTTCGATATAAGCGTTTTGGCTTGGTGGTAAACACGCTGTTTGGCTGTAATATAAGCCTCAAGACTATGATGCCTATCAAGGTGATCGGGGGAAACATTGAGAATAGTCGCTGCAACCGGACTCAGTGAAGAGGTGAGATCCAATTGGAAACTGGATAACTCCAAAACCCATAAATCATAGTGCTGCTCATTATCAAGTAAATCAAGAACAGGCAAACCAATATTCCCGGCAACGGCAACAGAAAGACCGGTTGCCTTCGCCATTTCCCCGACTAATGTCGTCACGGTTGATTTACCATTAGTCCCTGTGATCGCAACAACGGGCGCATCTATTTCACGAGCCAAGCATTCAATATCACCAAAAACTGGAATCTTTCGTCGAAAAGCGTCCTGCAAAAAAGGTTCATCAAGCGCAACCCCCGGGCTGGTAATAATCCCAGCCAATTGCGGATAGATTGTGGTTGGTAATTCACCTAAAAATACGTCGACTCCAGGAAACTCAGTATTGAAGGCCGCCAAACCCTCAACTGACTGCCTGGTATCAAAG
>NZ_CALJ01000015.1 GCF_000308315.1 Legionella tunisiensis
GGATGTTTCAGGTGCCCAAACATCGACTTGTGCTTCTGTATAATCACGAATATTTATAATATGAATGGTGTGATAATAAATTGATGCCAACGCTGCAGCATCTTCTTTTTTATATTCTCGAACCTTTATCATTGAATACTTCCGACATATTTATTTAAGCGCATTATAATCCGTATATATTTCATGCAAAACCCCTTTTACATCAGTACCTTTAATTGGCCAACATAATGTCTTCCAAAATGCCCATCCTAAGGCTCGTATCCAGGTATCATTATCCAATTGAACTGCATTTTTAAATAACTCTCGTTCTTCACTGGAAAAAAATTCCATGCTATTACCAAATCACATGCTGGATCGCCTATAGCAAGCTGGCCAAAATCGATAATCGCTTGCAATCTTCCACTTTGAACCAAAATATTTCCAATGGCTATGTCTCCGTGAACCCAAACAGGACTCAAGCGCCATTCAGAAGAAAGTGCATCTTGCCATAATGATGCAGCAAGACTTTGTTCATGAGAGTTTTTAATTTTAGGAATTGCAAGTCGCATTTCATGATCATAGGCATTTAATGAACCACCCCGATAAAAATTATGTGCGCCAGCCTGAGGACCACCTGTAGCATCTAAAGATTGAAATTCTTTTAAACATTTCCCTAATGCTTCTGCAAAATATTCTGTATCATGAATATTCTGTCTTGAAGCAGATTCCCCTTCAATCCAACGATTGATACTCCAATGCCACGGATAAGCTGATGATGGTTTTCCATGAACAATAGGTTGGGTGATTTGAAATGAAAGCTGTTTGGAGAGCCATGGCAACCATTCATATTCTTTCTCTATCTGCGGCTCATACTCCTTATAGCTAGGCAAACGAATCACCATTTCTTCACCTAAGTGAAACGTCCGATTATCCCAACCACTTTGAGCAACAGGATGAATGCGCAATGATTGCCATTGTGGAAATTGCTCGGCAATCAGTTTTTGGACTAAGTGTGTGTCAATTTTTACTTTATCCATTAAGACCTCTATAGTTTCTTTATTGTAGGTTGTCTATGAAACTTGTGGGTAATCCCAGCATGCTCAAAATCAAACTCAAATTTAAAACCTATTTTTTCCATAACTCGCAATGATGGATAATTAGTGTGCGCTGTAAAACAAATAATACTGGCCAAATTTAAATGCTTTTCAGCATAATCCAATGATGCTTGTCCCATTTCAAACGCTAAACCTTTTCCCCAGTAGACTTGGGCTATTTGATAAGTTAACTCAACGTCCTCTTTTTCATTTAATACAACTGTCTTTAATCCCCCGCGCCCAACAAAGTTGTGGGTTTCCTTGTCATACCACATCCAGGGAGCAAAACCATATTGATTGTAATGCGTCATATCCGATTCCAAACGATTTAAAGCCTGGTTCTCATTATATGAAACACCATAACATTGAATAAACTCAGGATTTGAAAGCATAATTGTATAGTCTTCGTGACAAGCTACTTGGGGAATAAATGCAATAAGACGAGGGGTTTCTATGATTGGTTTATTAACTCCAAAATGCAAAAAAGCTTTCTTACCAATAGCCTGACACAATTCACTCTTAGCATTGGCATATTCAATCGTATTGTCATGGATTTTGGTCAGGTTGAGTTTAAGTGCTTCATACTCTTTAGCAATACCGGGATAAACGCGCAAATAATCGCGAAACAATAGATGCTGTTCATACCAAGAAGATGGATAATTAACCAAATGAATCTGATGCGTACGCTCACCATATTCATTATCTTTTTGGAAATATCGCCGATGTGGAAAAACTGTTTCAAAAACTTGGTTATATCGATAACCCAAAGATTCAATTTTTTGGATATCCTCAGAAGTAAATTCACTCAAAGACTTAACACCAATTAAAATATCAATCACTGGTTTTGCATAAATGCCAGAAATAGCTGTACTGCCAATATGCTCAACTTGGATTATATTCTTGATATCCAATTGCAATAACTGTTGTTTTGCAATTCCAAATGCAGCTTTCCAGGCAGGATTATGAGGAAGTAAGGTAATCATATTCTAAGAGATTTGTATTTAATAATAACCAATATTGGGCTATCTTAACATATGTCTTAAAAGTGTATTAAAAATATTCATCATATCGAGGAAAAAATGATTGCAATAAAAAGGCTAGATGAATTGCATATAAATGAATTGTCATCCTATCTCAATCATTACCAAGAAACGACCATGTTCATTAGGAACAATTTATACCACTCAGGAATTACCTACCAAGATGCACCATTTCACGGAGAATATTACGGATCCTTTGAAAACAATAAAATTAATGGTGTTTTAGCTCATTATTGGAATGGTAATGTGATGATGCAAACTGAAAATTTTTCTGCATTATCAGCGTTAGTAGAAGAATTTGAGCTTAAAAGAACAAGACCAATTGCTGGAATACTTGGCGAAGACACCCAAGCCAGTCTTGTCATTGATAAGCTAAACTTAGAAGCGTCCCTATTTGCCATTAATTATCAGGAAAAGTTATTCTTACTTAATCTCGACAAAATGACTATACCTCAAGCAATTCATTCATATAGCTGCACACTTAAACCAGTACAAGATTGCGACATGGATATCATCAAAGAATGGCTTATCGCTTATCATATTGAAGCACTCGGGGACGATGCCGATAATCCCACACTTGAACAATCCATTATTGATGAAATTCAAGATACGCAGCTTAGCCAAAATCGATGGGTTTTATTTGTAAACAACACTCCTGTTTCCCTATGTGGATTTAATGCCAATTTACCTGATATTGTACAGCTCGGCCCCGTTTATACCCCGCCTTCATTAAGAAATAAAGGTTTTGCCAGAATTGCTGTGTATCTTTGTCTAAAACAAGCTGCCAACCGGCAAGTCAAAAGAGCAATTTTGTTCACCAATGATAATTCCGCTATATGCGCATACCAAGCCCTTGGTTTTCACCAAATTGGAAAATACCGATTGGCACTGTTAAAATAATGTGCTTGTTGGAGGTAAGATGTATGGTTAATCTTGAAATCATTAGTTTATTGTCATTAATTTTTCTAGGTATAGTATTTGGTTATATTACCGGACGATATCGTAAACGGGCAGCTGAAAATTGCGGTGAAGCCCGAGTCAGGCACGCTTTAGCAAAGTATTGCCAAAACAAAGATGCTCATGTTCTGAGTAATATTACTTTACGTTTAGAGGATGGTTCCACAACTCAAATCGATCATATTCTA
Source organism: Legionella tunisiensis (assembly GCF_000308315.1). Taxonomy (GTDB): domain Bacteria; phylum Pseudomonadota; class Gammaproteobacteria; order Legionellales; family Legionellaceae; genus Tatlockia; species Tatlockia tunisiensis. Next base: position 3,259 of record NZ_CALJ01000015.1, read on the forward strand.
ATTACAACAAATGGTATATTCGTTATAGAAACAAAGCATTACAAGGGATGGATATTCGCTAAAGCCAACTCAAGAAGCTGGTCTCAATCCCTCTATTACGATAAATTCAGATTTCAAAATCCCATACATCAAAATTATAAACACGTTAAAGCCATTCAAAAGACTCTTGATTTTATAGATCCACTGCATATCCATAATATCGTGGTTTTTAGTGGCGCAGCAGTATTTAAAAGTACCAAACCCCATAATGTTTTTTATATAGAAGAATTAATCCCTGCAATCGAACAATACTCCGATAGTGCTTTAAGTTTAAACCGTGTTCAGTTTTGCGTTGGGCGATTAGAGTATATGCGCCTGGCATTAACACAAGAAACTGATATTGAGCATCAGGCATATTTAACACAACGATTTGGTAATCATTGTAAGAGTTAATGAAGACAACATCCTGCCGATGAATCACCGACTATCGAAACACATTCCCTATCGCATAAAAAGAACATAATAAGTTCATTTGCGTTCATTTAATATCAACAAGAAAAAATCTTGATTTCCAATACTGGCTTGATAATCTGAAAGCAACACAACTGAAGAGTCAGCGAAATTCTGACGAAACCACCAGGTCTTGTGATATGCCATCTTGTTCCCTAATTCCATGGCAAAGCGTTTAGCAGGGAAACCCCATCAGGAGATGTCTTTACGGCTTTACGCCCGAGGAGTGCTTTAAGCACATCATCATTAATATTCAGGGAAATCAACCGAAGTTTCGGTGATCTTTTTTGCATAACCCAATTGGGATGAACAGTCCTTTTTGGGGCTAATCCTCCCTACCCAAGGAGCTACCATGCAACAACAGGAACCAGTACAACTTGAGATTGAACATTTGCTCTTTGAGCTGAATTGTTGTGTGAATGATTTAAGCGGCCACCGACTTCAAATTAACACCCATGACATTCAGCAAGCAGAGCTAAGTTTAAACAAATTGGAATCACTGATCTCCTTTGTCAAACAGTTTGATACTCAACGAATCGCTTGTTAATTGAAGTAATTAAAGTCTTATCCGCATAACAGAAAACCACCTGCCTATGCGGATGTTTTTCTGTTATGCCGCTCACATTAAACAATAACAGGAGAATACAATGACTGCATCTTTAAACCGCGTTCAATTAATTGGCAATCTCGGTGCTGATCCTAAAAGCATCACCGGAAAAGACGGACAATCTTTTGTCACAGTCACTTTGGCTACCAATGAGTCATTCAAACAGAATGATGAATGGAAAACCCGAGTGGAATGGCATCAGCTGGTACTATTTGGAAAGCTAACCAAAGTCGCTAAATATTTAAATAAAGGGGCGCAAATATACCTTGAAGGCAAACTACGTTCTAATCAATGGACTGACAATGAAGGTAAAGCGCGTCAAGCCTTAAGCATTGTTGTCAGCCACATTCAGCTACTCAGCACATCCAAATCTACTGATGAATCAAGCAGCAAAACCGCAGAACAGCACATGGCTCAGATGCGAGAAATACTGCAACCCGATTCAGAAGAAATTCCGTTTTAATCATACCCTACCACGGGAGCAAGCTCCCGTGTGGGATTGCCCCCTTAACACAAGGAGATAATCCCATGGACACCCCTTCAATCTACGTCGCCTGTTTAGCCTCTTACAATAACTCCATATTGTATGGTGTTTGGATAGATGCCACGCAAAGCGAAGATGGCATCATGGAAGAAATTTGGGAAATGCTGGATAACAGCCCTGAACCCAATGCTGAAGAATACGCCATACACGATTATGAAGGATTCGGCAGCATCAAAATCCATGAGTACGAATCAATATGCAATATTGTTGAGTACACATCATTTATTAAAGAGCATGGGGAACTGGGCTTAGCCCTTCTCTGTGATTATTCGATGGATGAAGCACAAACCATGTTGGAGGAGCAGTACCAAGGTTGTTATGATTCAGAGGTTAATTTTTCCAGGCAGTTATTTGATGACTGTTATGCCCATCAAATGCCAGATAATTTGATCTACTACTTTGATTTTGAGGCTTTTGCTCGGGATCTTTTTATTAGTGATTATTGTTCGATAGAGTTTGGTGGACAGGCATATATTTTTTCAAGCTATTAAGCCCCTCTTTGGGGCTTCTTTTTTACTACTTTAAACTCTAAAATCACTTTGAAACTTCTATTAGGTTTTAAACAAATTATGTTATAGCCCGTTGATTCAATGTTACAATAATCGATTATTTAACTCAAAATGAACTAAAATGGGTTCTGGTGTATTTATAATTTTATCCGCAATACTCCATGCAGCATGGAATACATTTGCCAAACGCAATTCAACACCATATTACGAAGTATTGGGAATTATGAGTTTTGCAACTATATTTTCGCTTCTATTTATTCCTTTTTCTCTGGGCCATTGTTTGAAACATCTGATTCTTTTTTATGGGCACTAACCTCTGGTTTATTTGAAGGGGGCTATATAATCACATTAGCTATCAGTCTTAGTCAGTCTGCGCTGGGAAAAGCCTACATTATTATGAGAGGAAGCGCCATGGTAATTGTCTGGTTTATCTCGGCATGTTTCCTTGGTGAAAATATAAATTTATTTAGCATCATTGGTGTATTCTCTGTTCTTTTTGGATTGATACTAACAAGCCAAACTTTTAACCCAGATCAATCAAGGCAACTATTATTTCCTGTTCTATGTGGCATCTGCATTGCTGGTTATCATTTATGCTATGGTCGTTCTTTAGTATATGGTGCAAACCCAGCTGCGCTCTTTTCTGCAGCTTTATGGATTGCTTTGCCCTGTGTTTTTCTTTTGATGAAGAAAAACAAAGACAAACATTCAAAGAACAAATTAAATCTAATTGGAAAATGACTTCTCTAGGAGGAATTATAAGTGCATTATCTTTTTTGCTATTTTTAATCGGATTACGCCATTCTGAAGCCGGGCTAGCCCTTACTCTACGTAATACCTCAGTAGTATTTGCGCAAATATTTGCTTATTTTATTGGTGAAAAGATTTCTCAATACCAGTGGGTTGGAGCTTTCCTAGTAGCTTTTGGCGTTAGCTTAATATATCCATTCTAAAAGTGCTTGAGTCCATTGATCATTTGTCATTCATAAGTTGACAAAAAATTCCCTTAAAATACTCTATAGAATTATTAGCATTAGCGCTTAGCTGTAGTAGATAAGCATTTTTATTATCCCACCAAAGAGCATCATGTGGCCCATAACAATTATTAACACTGGCGATGTATATATTGCTCGAAATCATACCACTCTTCGGATTTAGGACAGTTAAATTAAAATTACTATATCCACTAAAAGAATTCATATTAGGCAATCTAGAAAGTGCTGGCTTCTTTATTGGGAAAGAGGCTTTATTGAAAACACGAAACCAGGCAATTTGGTTTTCTTTTCATTCTTCGGAAACATAACAAATTGAATTTCTTCTACTTGATTTTCATTACCATAAATAATTTGGCTATCTGGAATAAAGTCTAAGTTAAGATGGTTTAAATACTTGGTATAAGAATCCGGCTTGCTACTTCTAAGGATATTATACATTGGCCATCTTAAATTCCATAAACTTGAAGGTGGTTTATATTCATTTCTATTAATGCACGCATTTTCTACGCAGTTGTTGTAGCGTGACCAATACGATAGTTCAAAAAAGCTCTTTTCTAAGATTTCACTTGATGATGAAAGTGGAGAAAAAAATTTACAAAGTTCTAGGAACTCCTCATCCTTCAAATTTCCTTCAAGTAGACGAAGTTCAACATTAGTCCCATGGGATAAAAGACTTAACGTTTTCGATTTCGAATAATCATAACCAATCCAACAAATATTTTCCTGATTCAAAACGTGGGGTTTCATTTCCCAAACCCAATGATCGTATAAAGCAGCATGATCTAATGTTGATAAAGGCCCAAAATCATACAAAAATTGCTTACATCTTAAGAGAGCATTTTTATACTTAACAAAGTAGTAATAAGAGGAGAAATGAGCAGAACACCAAGCAGACCATTTTTTAAATTGATAATGACCAGGTTGTTCATTATAAGGAATATCCTCTACTCTAAGTATAAAGTTAGATAAAACTGCCTCATCAGTATTGGGTACCAAAATAACAAAATTTACCTTTTCTTGAGCTAGTGTAGGTGTGATTTCATGCACTAAATTCATTAATTAATTCCAATCATATATATTAAGATTGATAGTTATCTATAATCTGGCGGGACTAAACTAATTCAAATAATTGTTAGATTGAATGTTCTTTTTCTGCCTCTTTCGTTTCATGTATTTTGTCATTACTCATAAAAAACCCTGTTATCGATGCCCTTACATGATTTCCTGCTGCATTTTCTACTTTTTTATACAGTGCAGAATATTATTTTTAAAAATAACCAATCTATTGGGTTTGGGAACAATATAATATCCAATTCCGTCATCAGCATACTTATTCAATTCAGAGCTATTAAGATGGTATCCTACCTTTTTCTTCTTATTATTGATTAACGTCACTTCAGGATAATCGAAGTCAAGTTGAGGTGTAGGATTAATCAATAATTCAGCTCCCCAATTTATGTCCCAAATGGGATGGCAGTAATATACATAGGCACCTGAAATTTTGTACTTACCATCAGTATGCCAGGAAAGACCTGAGCCTCTAGGATATAGATAAGGTCTAGCATAGAAAAAATCCCAATCTCTATCTTTGAAACCAATTAAATGAGAATAATCAGAGGATCTTGCAATTAATTCATTTATAAATAAATCAATGGTTGTGTTTGTAGGGTAAATTTGCTCTGTTGTACAGGCTTCAGGCCTAGGATGAGAAATAGTAACGCCGCCCCATAAAGGAGATCCATCCTCAAGACTAAAAGCATTTACCCATTTAGAAGAGTGAACAAACTTGAATTTTTCAGTTTGAATAAAATTCCAAATTTTTTCAAAAGCTGATAGCTCTAAGAAGTCATCAATTACAGCAAGAACATCATTGTTAAAACTAAATTTCATATCAATATAAAATTATGAAAGGAGATATAAGCATCTCCTTTATTTACCAAGGCATATATTCATCCTTATCTTCATCGGCATCAATTCTATTAGAATAATATACGTTCATAACATCTCCTTATTAATATCCTTGAATAACAGATTCGGATTATAATTTTATTATTTCACCAAAACAATAATATTAAGGCGTGTTTTTTTACACTATGATCCATATAAACCCACAAAATGATTATTTATCTCGTATTTTGTTTATATTTAGATCAAATAAATTGTTACTCTTTCACTAATTGGCAAAACAAATTCATCATAGTGATTTGATCGACGTTATTTGGTACGGAATCCAGCAACGCTGGAGAATAAACCACAATTGCCATACATTGTGCTCTTGATACCGCAACATTAATGCGATTTTTATCAAAAAGAAAATTTAACCCGCGAGGAGACTCGTTAGCACTGCTTGCGCACATGCTTAGAAACACAACAGGCGCTTCTTGCCCTTGGAATTTATCTACACTCCCTACCCTAGCCTTATCTCCAAGAGCCGCTTTGAGTTTATTGACCTGATAATTATATGGAGCAACAAACAATATATCTTTCCAATCAATCATTCTTTGTTGACCGTTTTTAGCATTAAAAGTCCTTCCCAACAATTCATGAGCCAAAACAACAATTTGTTCAATTTCTTCGTCACTAGCTTGCGTATTGCCTTCATGCATCACGGGTACAGTGATTATTCCAGCTTCCTTGTTTAATACACCATGATACCCTGCAGGTACAGTTATCAATTGCTCATTGTTCTCTGGGGCGGTTTCCAATTTACCCTCATATATAGCTTCGCTAATGAAGTGGTTTACAGCCGAATGCATACGGTATGTTGTTCCCAAAAATACACCCATGGAATCAGGTATAGTTGGGGTCGAATGTAACAGATAATCCAAAATCGATAAGCCACTGTCCTCTGGATGGCTTCCTTGTGAAGGCTGACCTAATTGCATCTGATCCCCCATTAAGATGATATTGGAGGTTGATTGACTCATAGCAATTAAATTGGCAACACTAACTTGTCCTGCTTCATCAATAAACAGATAATCAAAGGCATTTTTAAGATCATCTCTGGAAAAACCCCAAGCGGTAGTTCCTACAACACAGCCAGCCTGCAAAAAACCAGCAATATCTTTATTTTCCAGCACACTAATCTTCAAATCATCAATAGCTGGGTCAGTATTACTTGCACAAGCAAAATATGCCGTAATTCCCTCTTTATGGCAGTATTGGGCAGTGCTAATCAATAAATTATTAATCGCTTTATGGCTATTGGAAGATATGCCTACTCTCTTACCTCGTTTAATCAATTCAGCAATTAAATGTTTACCCGTGTATGTCTTACCAGCTCCTGGTGGTCCTTGTATCGTCAGATAACTGTTATTCAGATTCATAACTGCCTGAATGATTTCATTCAATCGTTGTTTAGGATCATGGCTAGGAGCGATTGGCTGACCTGAATTATGTCCATTGATTCTGGGGATAGATTTACCCAGAAAATCAACTATAGCTGTTTGCGCAAGCTCCCCTTTTGCAAACGCTTCCGCCTGCTTTGTAATTGCTTGAGGTATTGGGTCAGGCTTAATATATTCATTCGGAATCAAAGTAATCGGGCTATCTGGCTCATCTTTTATCTGCAGTGCAATAATCCCATGATCCAAATCGCTACCTTCTGCATGATAAGCCGCTTTAATGTTTTTACCATCGGGAGTCTCATTCCCTAACAAATAGTAATCTTTTGCATTACCCTTGAATTCCTGAGTTGGATCAAATGAATATTCATAAACTAAATTACGAGCTTTGGGGGTTGGCTTATAAGGTAGTGTTTCAGTTCTATGACAAAAAGCCAGGCAATCAATATCATCTAATAATTCTTCTTCACTTAACCCTAATCGATCAAACAGACGCCAAAACACAGGTTTTGATTCACGTCTATGAAACTCGATTGACCATGCCATCACAGTATTAATTTTAGATAATTGTTCCTTACCCTCATCTTTTAATTGCGAGACTCGTGCCAGCAAGTTATTGCGAAGCTTAATACCCTCATTAATTTCTTCTTTAATTTCAGGCTCAACTAATTCTGTTTTACCAAGGAAGCAAATGCCGCTGGATTTCTGCTTGTCTCGTAACCAGACCACTAACTCTTGAGTAGAATTACAATCATCAATATTGTAAGAACGGATATCATTTAATACCTTGGAGGTTTGCCAGGTATCACCGTCAGGATTTTCTCGCCACCGTTCGTAAACAACAACCGAGTCTCCTCCAGAACCTACCTCCGTATCTCGTTTGGCACGGTATAAATGCTCAACATTTTTAATCGAATAACGTGGTTCGCCTATTAACAAGGCACCTTTTACAATTTTATATAAATCAACAAATACTTCATTGCGTAGCAACTGGTCAACTTCATATTCACACACACCATATCTGCCCATTAGTTTACGACAAGCTGTAATTTCATAACTGGCATAGTGGTAGATGTGCATGGATGGATCTTGTTGCCATCGTTGATAAGTCCATTCAATAAATGCTCTGAAACTCTCTTGTTCTTGATCTCTGTTATGCGCCCAAAAATCCATGTACTGACGTTGGTTATTATCGTCAAAATAAGTAACACCCCAAAGATACTCCAAACCTCCGTCTTCCAGCGGGAATCCTTCAATATCAAAAAAGATATCATTTTTGGATAGTGGGGGTAGTAAAGCCAATCCCTGCTTTTTTCCATCATCATTATTGATTAATTGGTAAGCTGGTATTTCTTTTCCAATACTTTCTTTTTGGATTTTGGCTTGAGCTTTTAGCCGATCGAATATTTCAGGCTTTATGCCTTTTGCAGTGTTACCATTTGATTCAGCTAAAGCAGTCATGGTATTGATACCGGCTTTATTCAATTTTTTGATTTGGCCTGAAGTAATGGTAGCGACTTGAATCAGGTGATCGGCTTTTAATAGCAGACTCTCGGCATATATGCTCCATCTTCCCCAACTTCTTGATGAAGCTGGATCTGGACATTTAGTTGGTTCAAAATGTAGATGCTCAGTTAAAAATTTATGTTTAAGATTCTTGTAGAAATAAAATAATCATTAATCCTGAACCGCTTTTGTTCTTTGTTGCCCAAGACTATGGTGATGTGTTCAGCGCTGGTAAGTTGCATTGCCTCAAGCATTTCGGCATAACAACATAGTTGTATCAGAAAATAGGGTTTAACAGATTTGGCTAACTTGGTATCCCAAACTTCGTAGCAATAATTCCCAAAAATGCTTTTCCCTTCAACCTTAACTAAAAAATCCGCATATCCTCTAAACGGTACCAATTCCAAATGAGCTTGGTAAATGATATCTACCCCTTTCTGCATTGCATCCATAGTAGCCTGATATGAATCCGTTCGTTTGTGTAAATTGGCTACAGTTAATCCGCTAGCTTCATATGCAGCTAATATCTCTAATTCATGTTGATTTCCCATATCATGCAACACGCTGAGCAATTCATCTTTTTCATCAGAAGCCGGCAATAGGTCTGGATGAGTTATTGCAAGATGTTCCATCCATGATGCAAAGGGGCTTTCCATAAACAGAGTCAGGTCTGATGGTGAGAAAACAATTTGGTTGGATTCAAGATGCATTTGGAATTTATCCTCGTTTTTTATAATTAAGCCTTTCTTAGGGGGCTTAAATTCCGAAACTTAACAACAAAGTGATCAATTATTGCTCTACACTGTATTTAACTCTTGGAGAAAAATATGGACATAAGAACTTCATTTTATTGGGATGCCAAAAGTAAAAGCATACACTATTTAATATGCGATTTTACTGAAAATGAATTTAATTTGCTTGTTGAACCAAGACAACTTGATATGAATTTGAATGATTTTGAAAATAACATGAAAAAACTGTCCAGGAATATTTCGAGCAATTAATTAGTTTAAACCCTCAAAACATCAAGATTGAATATAAAATTCTGGCTAGTGGAAGTCCCGCACAACTATTCCAAAAATATCGAACTACCTCAGATTACTCAGAAATAGTAAAAACTATTTTTGAAACAGCAGTTGAAGAATTCAATGCAAATGTTTCAATTAATTTGCAACCACAAACTAAATCTCTTTTAACCGGAAAGCCTCTAAATCAGTTCAAAAACATATTACATAGACTTGGATTGATTAATTCTATGAGAAAAGATGCCTATAAATGGCATTTGTGGTCAATTTTGATACATGCAACAAATTCAACATATAATGAAAAAATTCGAAAGCAACTTTGGAAGCCACTCATAGACAGCTTAAATTCATCGAGAGGTAGTGAGATGCGGTATGAAGAGTGGATTGCACAAGCATCAATAAATTCTTAGATGCTTCTTTAATCCTATAATGAATAAGTAAATCTTTTTCATTATTCTTTAAACTAATTTCGAAATCTGTTGTTAAACTATGCAAGGTGGTTCTATGTCGCATAATTTTTTTAAGTCTTTTTTACTAAAGCAATTTTTAATAATTTTAACTCACCTCTCACCCGAAGATAAATCTCAGAAATAGGCTTAATATTTATTACGCTCATTTGAACCATTTCCAGAAAGTGTAGCCAGAAGTGTAGCCAAGAATTTATGTTAGGGGATGGGGATTCGTTAAAACCCTTACTGGGCTTGGTCGGGACGGAAGGATTTGAACCTTCGACCACTAGCACCCCATGCTAGTACGCTACCAGGCTGCGCTACGCCCCGATTGGTAGCGAATAATAGCTTGTCTCCGAGAAAATGACAAGATTGTTTGCAAAACTTGGCTTTCTTCTCTTTTCCATCATGTGGTAAAAAACGCCACCTTAGCCTGTCAATTAAAAAATGGATATTCGGATCGCTAAATGTTCCGTTAATAATTCGCAAGTATAATAAACGAACAATTATAGCGTCCTAGTAAGATTACAATGCCCAAGTATAAATTAGCACCCCTTGTTTTTTCGAGACTCATTCAGATGACTCAGTAACCACCTTCATCATTAGGAATCTGCCCTCCCTGATTAAGATGGGTTATCGAGCAATCTGCTTTGAGACAGAGGTGGGGCGAACATTAGAACAAATGATAGGTACCACCTATTTCGCTATGCAACATCTTCGTAGCAGAATGGCTGAACTGCGTGATAAGGAATTGGAAATAGCTGTTACTCAACTCAATGCCGCAAAGGGAAAACATGCTTTCTTTTTACATATTAAAGATAAGCCCATTAGGTATAAAGGCATTGATATGTCAGCAGAAAAACAATTAACGGTGGGCATCGATTCTGTCGAAAGAAATGAATTCCTCGCCAGCAATATTATGACAGCAGCCGCCGAGTTTGATGGAGGAATTATTGTCATTACTGGCTTTGGTCATTGCATAATCCAGCAAATGATCGCCCACAAAGATGAAAATGCGGCTCAATATCTCTGGTATCATTTATATAATCCAGAGTACCCAAACCTAAGTCGTCAACAGCTCGTATTAGCCTATGAAAAGCGCGGGTATAATCACTATTTCCCGTTAGGACTCAATATGTTTCGAATAGACGATACAAAATTAGCACCTCATTTCATAGAGGCAGTTAGTTCGAAATGTTACTCGTATCGACCTGAAGAATTAGATACCTCAACGACCCGAATACTGAAAAGCATACTAGGTGAGAAGCTGTCTTCTCATTTGCGAATTGATGATGCAATGTATGTCGATGCACTCATCCCGATTGCAGAAACTGCGGAGAATCGTAACCAATCGCCAAAAGAATTTTTAAACGACTTATCGGTTCTCTTAAGAGGCCTTTACTACGAAGTTCAACCGATTGATTTGAATAAGAAAACGAAAGAGCCTCATGTTGTTATTAGAAATATTAATACCACAGAGGTTGCTTCTAGTATCTTCTATCTTACAAACTCAAAATCCGGTTGAGTCATGAAGTAGCGCGATATGAATCCTAAGGGATCGGTGAAAAAGAGGGTAGATCCAAACTCTCATCCTCATCGGGATCCGCTTCACCGGTGGTTTCAGGGCTAGGCATTCCCGCGCCAAGAAAATCATCTTCATCGCCACCAGTCTCTTGGTTTTGGTTCAACGTATTGGAGGAACCCTCTTCTCCCAATACAGTACCTAACCCGGAGCTAATTACCTCGGGCAGCTCATCAGTAAGCTCATCCATAAACTGCTGAACAGGGGACATCACTGTATCCACAATTTCTTTTACTAGCTTAACATCCTGTTCTGCTTCGTCTTCTTGTGACGAATCGTTTGTTTGTGATGGCGATGCTGATTGTGGCGAATCTGACTGGTCTATTAAATCACCAACAACTGGCACATCCTCAATAATTCCCGCCTGTGGCACTACTGATACTACCGTATCTACGATTTCTTTTACTAATTTAACCATCGCTGTCTCATAAATCGACAAATAACATACCTAAAGTATAGATGTTAATTCAAAGAGGGATCACAAGCATTTCTAAGATCTCTAAAGATTTGTAGAATGAATGGATTAGGATAAAAATTTGCAATTAGCGGTGTCAATTACAGGAGGTTATAAATGCTGCGTAGCATTGTCGAGCACGTTCATCCATCGCTTATCTTTCTTAGCTGGGTTTGCATTTTTACGGCTATAAGCAGCTTATTTTTTATTTAAAAGCCAGATATTACAACGAGGAAGGCAGTCAGGACATTGTCCGCCTGGTAGTCAATATTATCACGAACTTCTATAGTATTTTTTAGGCTTTATCGTTTTTATTTTGTGGACAGATTATACCAATGCCCGCAATGTTGTCATCGATGAAACAACAAAGCTCTATATCATCTGGAAAAGCAGTATAGACTTTCCACCGGCGACTACTCAAGTCATCCAAAACGACTTGTCGCACTATATTTCAACCGTGATTAATCAGGAATGGCCTGCCATGTCAAAAGGCCATGACAGCCCGCAAGCAGAACAAGCAGTGAGCCAACTCTATAAGAATCTACTGACCTATCGGCCGCAAACAGCTATTTTACAGTCCTTTTATGACAAGACAGTCAGTGCCTTGAATGAGGCGATTGAATACCGCAATCATCGGCTCAGTATGCTCGATATTTCCATACCTACAGCCTGGTACGTCATGATCGTTATTGGATCCTTTTTTATCATCATCATGTCTATCTTTTTATGCACAACCTGTAAAACACATTATTTCATGCATATCCTGCTCTGCCTCTTTTTAGGCTTCTACCTTACGGCAACCACCATATTAAAGTATCCCTTTTCCGGTTTTATTACGGTGTCCAATAAGCCTTTCGCCAAACTGCTGCATAATACCGTGCAAACGCCGGCACAGGCTGTAAAATCGACTGAACGCAAGGTTGCTTAAGTACCGGGCTAAGGTGACCTCTTAACCCGGATATGGTGATGAAAGACCTTAACCAAACGCATTGATTCCGGTGATATGGCGTCCAAGCACCAACGTATGCACGTTATCAGTGCCCTCATAAGTAAAGACGGATTCCAGATTCAACATGTGGCGGATAACATGGTATTCCAGGCTAATGCCATTACCACCTAAAAGATTACGGCAGTTACGGGCAATTTTTAACGCTTCACGGCAGGCATTTCCTTTAGCCAGAGAAATCATGGCAGGCGTCTCGCGTTGCTGCTCTTTTAGACGTCCAATTTGCAAATTGAGGCATTGCGCTTTAATAATTTCACTGTACATGTCAGCCAACTCTTTTTGAATCAACTGAAACGAGGCCAGCGGCTTATCAAATTGCTTACGCTCCAGCAAATAATCACGTGTGATGTCAAAGCAGGCCCTTGCCGCCCCCATAGCTCCCCAGGCAATACCATAGCGCGCCTGGCTTAAACAGCTAAGGGCTGCCCCCAAGCCTTTGTCGCTTTTGGGTAGCAAATTAGCCTCAGGAACAAACACATCTTCAAACACCAACTCGCCGGTTATGGACGCGCGTAAAGACATTTTATATTTGATTTCGGGGCTGGAAAAACCTTTAAATTCTTTTTCTACGATAAACCCACGAACACCTTCATCCGTTTTCGCCCAGACTATAGCAATATCAGCGATAGGGGCGTTGGTAATCCACATTTTTGCGCCATTCAAACGCCAGCCGCCTGTTACTTTCTGCGCAGTAGTCCTCATACTGGCCGGATCTGAACCGGAATCTGGCTCCGTTAAACCAAAGCATCCAACGATTTCGCCTGCTGCCATCGCCGGTAGAAAGCGCATTTTCTGCTCTTCACTGCCATAACGAAAAATGGGGTACATGCATAAGGAACTTTGCACAGAAACAAAACTTCGCAATCCGCTATCGCCTCGTTCTAATTCCTGACAGACAAGGCCATAAGCAACATAGGAGGCTTCCGCGCCCCCGTATTGGGCTGGCAAGGTCAATCCCAGTAATCCCAGTTCCGCTGATTTCTTAATGAGCTGCTTGGGAAATTGGGCATGCTCAAATGACTCTGTCATGAGAGGGATTACGTCATGACTAACAAAGCGGGCAACGCTGTCGCGAATCATCCGTTCATCATCATGCAATTGTTCATCAAGAAATAACAAGTCGTCCACGCTCTTTCTCCCTTTTAACTGAGTTTAAGGCGATAACCGCTGCAACAATAGAGTCACGGCTAGGCAGCAAATACTGCCAGGCTGTACCTAAAGGAATGAAGCAATCTTCGCCAGTAATTCGCTTAATTTTTATGCGGTTTGCTGCCTGCTCTACTAACATAGTCATCAAACCTTCACTGATAGACGCACTTTGCCGCCCTTCATCAACAATCAATACGCGCTTGGCTTTTGCTATTTCGCGTAGAATCGCTTCGGTTGGCAGAGGACTTAACCAGCGTAAATCCACTATTTTTACCTCAATACCATGTTGCTCATGGAGTACTTTGGCGGCTTGTCGCGATAAATAATAACCATTGGCATAGGTCAGAATAACCGTCTCCCCTTCACCATAAACACCCACTTCACCCGGTTCAATCACTTGCTCTACGGAGGGATAATCGAATAACCAGCCGTTATCGCCTGTTTCATGCAAATCTTTCGTCATATACAAGGCGATCGGCTCCAAAAAGACGACAACACGCCCATCTTGATGAGCCAGCTTCATACAAGTACGCAGCATTTTGGCCGCATCAGGACCGTTGGATGGGCAAGCGACTATTACACCGGGTAAATCACGTAGAACAGCGATGGAATTATCATTGTGAAAATGCCCGCCAAAACCCTTCTGGTAAGCTAACGACGCGATGCGAATAACCATTGGATTCTGATATCGGCCATTTGAAAAGAACGATAAGGTAGAGGCTTCTCCACGTAGCTGATCTTCTGCATTGTGCAGATAAGCTAAAAACTGAATTTCTGGTACTGGCAAAAAGCCGTTATGCGCCAAGCCAATAGCAGTACCCAGAATCGTCGTTTCATCCAGCAACGAATCAAATACACGCCGTTGACCAAAGCGCGCCTGCAGATCCGCAGTGACTCGGTAAACGCCCCCTTTCTTGCCAATGTCTTCACCAAAGATCACCATGTTAGGGTATTGCATCATGAGATCGGTTAAGGCGAAATTGATGTGTTGGCAAAGGTTACGCTTCATGGTTAATTGATTCCATGTACTGCCGTAAATGTGTGCCCTTCTTGCCTCATCAGGCAGTGGATAAACCGTCTTGTTAGTCTTTTTCGGCACAATGGAGGACATGACCTCTTGGGCACTGTTGATCTTAGGCAACCGAATCGCCTCCGTCGCTTTGGCTTCAATCAGCGAACGATTATCTTCATATAAATCAAGCATTGCTTTGCAAGTCATCCATCCTTCACGATGAAGCAGGCCTGCCGTATGCAACAAGGGATCATCCGCTTCACGGCGTTCGATCTCGCTTTGATGATTATATTGCGATTCAATATCAGAACCGGCATGCCCCAGGAGACGTACACATTTCATATGGAGAAAAACGGGCTGCTTTTTGATTCTTGCCAACCGCTCAGCCTCGTTTGCCTGGAGATAAATATCGGCAATATTCAGACCATCACAAGCCAGATAATGCCAACCAGGTCGCTGCTTAACGGAGGCTTCTATCCAATTGGCCGGCGTGGGAACAGAAATCCCAATCCCGTTATCTTCACAGATAAAGACCAGCGGCAAGGGATAATGTTGACTCGCTACCCAAGAACAGGCATTGAGTGTTGTTTGTGCCGAAGCGTGGTTCGTTGAGGCATCGCCAAAGGAACAAAGAATAACCGAATCGTCTGGTAGTTTACTCACGATTGCCAATTCTTTTGCGCGTGTTATTGACAAGGCACACCCTAACGCCTTAGGCAGATGCGACGCAATCGTGGACGTTTGTGGTGGAATATTAAGCGGCACACTGCCGAATACTTTATGCCGCCCCCCAGCTATCGGATCAGCTGCGGCTGCAACCAGAGACAAGAGAATATCCTTGACGCCATCACAGTTTTTTACTTGCTTGGCTCGTTGAAGGTAAAAAGCACCACTGCGATAGTGCAAAAAAGCCATATCACTTGCTCTGAATACACGGGCCAGAACAGCATTACCTTCATGCCCACTGCTACCAATCGTATAATAAGACAAGCCTTTTTCTTTCAACTGACGAGCAATCAAATCCAACAAACGCGATTTAATCTGAGAATCAAACAATTCAATCGCCATTTTTTTATCCATGCCCACATCCAGGGGACGGATAACCGATTTACTCTGCGGAAAATCCGCCTGAGTCAGGCGGTTAATAAATTGTGCATCGACCACACTTGCTCTGTCTAACATCGTTACACCCTGTCTTGTTAGAGCTTGTCCAATGACAAGTACTCAATATCCCCATAAAGGCCAATGTCTACAGCCTTTAAAATTAAGGGGTGATATCCCTTCCTGTCGACAATCTATCAAGAAATTGCGATAACTGCCGATAACAGTGGGCATCAGTATAGTGAAATGGCTTGATAAATGACAAGCAAATTAAATTAAAGGACTACCGACATGCCTGTGGATATAGGTTATACCCCGAGTATCCGGCTAAATCCTATTCAGGAATTAAAAATAACAAAACCCGATATAGAACTTTATGCTGGTCAAATCTTAAAAACTGTCGTGGTTAAAGAATTAAATGAAAATCAGGTGCTCATTAATATTAATGGCCAGAATATCAATGCCAATACGGCGCATCATTTTGATGCCGGCGAGTTACTAGAGGTCAAAGTCGTCTTTGCTAACGGTGAAACGATCTTGCAAGTATTGCATGAGCCGCCTCCTTTAACACCGATACAAACGGCGTTGTTACAAGCCTTGCCCAAGCAAGCTTCAGCGACCCACTTACTGGCGTCGCTGACTGCCCTTGAAACGATGCCCAATCTTCCTGCAGCAGTACAACAGCAATTACATCAATTAATTGCCAGTATTACTCCGCTTACCCAGTTACCACAGCACTTTGCTCAGGCAATTCGACAAAGCGGTCTTTTTTGGGAGGCGACCCTCTTGGCATCGCAACAGCAAGACGTTTCTCAAAGCCTAAATAACGATTTTAAGGGGCACTGTTTGCGCCTGCTCATTGCCTTACTTAATGAAGGTATTACACCAGCCAATCCTGCACCGAACTCAATGGTGCAACAATATTCACAGGATGATAATCTTCCCTTACCAGGCGCTATCCCACAGCCCCATCATCGTTTACCTTTACCCAATTTTAATGATTATCCAATCAACTCTATTTTGAGAGTCTTGCTGGAGCAAACCGAACAAGTACTGGCACGAATCAAGACCAATCAACTCTCGCATTTGCTTCATTCGCCGGATCAACCCTATAGCTTAATGCTCGAGCTCCCTCTGCGTGTCGATGCCGATCTCGAACTCTTGCCTCTCCTCATTAAAGAACATCGCCAATCGGCAACAACAGCCGAATCAAGCTGGTCGGTAACGTTTGCAGTCAGTCTTACTCATCTGGGTTCTCTCCAGGCAAGACTAAAATTACAGGACCGATTAATTGATATCCAAATTAACGCAGAAAAATCCGAAACCGTTGATTTGTTGGCAACGCATCAACAAACCGTTGCTGAATTACTTGCCGCTTTGGATTTGGATTTAGGCCTCTGGTGCTTGCATGTGGGTTTGGAAGAGGATGATATTGATACAAGTAATCTGCGTTTGCTGGATTTACGCGTATGAAAAAAGATAAACAACAAGCAATAGCCTTGCGTTATGATGGCAAATCAGCCCCTAAAGTAACGGCGAAAGGAGAAGGTTTACTTGCCGAGCACATTGTTAAAATTGCGCGGGAGCGTGGTATTCCGCTACAGCAAGACAAAGAATTGACCGCCTTGCTTGCCGAAGTACACTTAAATGAAGAAATCCCGCCCAAACTTTATTTGGCAGTCGCTCAGTTGTTAACCTTTCTTTACTATGTGAATGGAAAAACACCGGCTGACTACCAATAATTCGAAACGCGACTGTCATGGCTGCATGTTTCGAACAATGTTCAAGAGACAAACTGGCAAACGATGTACAAATAATCTACAATTCTTAATAGATAGCGGACTAGGGGTCAATTATGAAATGGATAGCACTAACACCTGCCGTACTGTTATTAACAGCGTGTGGTTGTTGCACGAACTCCGTAGCGTACCAGGAAGTCAATGTCGCCCCCGTTGTCGCAACACCGGTTTATTATCCAACCCCTGCTTACTATTCAAGGCCTGTTTATTATGATTCTGCTGTTATCATCGATAATGCACCTGTCGATGTAACCACAACAACAATTGAATATTATTAATAACGCCCCATTAAATAGTTCTCATAATAGCCTGGCTGCAAGCAGTTCAGGCTACAAGCGTTTACATCAAATAATAAAAAACCCGGCCAGCTAGAAGCGATGACCGGGTGACTAATTTCTGATTACCTCATCTTTGGTAGAGCTAATCTATCATAGAGCATATTTACTAAAATATACCGCCTTTAGGATGTTCAGAAACAGAATAACTGTCATCCTTACTTCCAACCCTGATATCTACTATTTCCTCTTCTACTTCTACAGGGTTTTCTACGACTTTTAACAAAGGCTCTCTAGGTTCATTTCTTTGCGAAGGCTCTTTCTCAACTTTCGGTGCTGTCACACCAACAGCCGGGCTAGTGATATATTGTTGAGCAGTGACCTCACTGTATTTACCCTTGCGCAAACCAGACAAGTCTTTTGCCAATTGCTGTTCTTCTGTTGTTTCTGCAACATAAGACAGAACCCCAGCGCGAGCGTTAAGGAATATACCGCGAGTTTCGACATCGCTGGTTCCAGGCGTTCCAGTCGCCATTTCCACGAAGTCATGTTTAGCCTTGGTACTTCCGTATTCGCTATAAACTCGAGCTTTTTCAGAGGGTGAATCATTGTAACTGATGATTCGTCCTTCCTCGGCAAATTGCTTTTTCATCATTGCACGTTGGTCAGCCTGCTCCCCTGCTCTATCAGCCGAACTCATACAACCGCCTCTTAAGCTTCCCAAGCTTTCAGCCAAGAGACCCTCATAAGTACTCTTGTACATTTCCCTTCGATCACCCCAATGCTTGTACCATTGTGGCGCACTAAAGGGCAGCGTAAGAATACCAACAACTGCCTTTAAGCCTAAAGCGGCCACAGTCATTGCTCCACGGACAGCCCAATCGGCCAAGTGGCCTAAAATAGGAACCTGTCGTACATAGTCGCGAGTAAAATTGGCAATATTACGGCGAGCGGAGCCCAACCAGGTTTCATGAACCGTACATTTTAATTCCACTGCAGCTTGTGCACTTAAGGCAAGATTTTCTCTGACGTCTTTGTCTAAACCAGCAAACTGGCCATCATCTTTTCTTAATTCGTCAGTAAGATTTTTAATAGCCTTTTTTACGTTTTCCCCACGAAATTTATAAGGCGTAAACAAAGAATGATCACGAGAATTTAGAAAATCTGTAATGGTTTTCAAATCCTGGTTGTTAGGGTATTTCTCCCCTACTTTATTAAACATCGTAACGGCATTGCCAATTAATTGGCGAGCGTCGTTAAAGTCATTATTCCTGACACGGGTACGAGCACTCCACATGTTGATCCCATTATTGGTTTCCAATAAATCAACATTAACTCGTTGCCAACCTTCAGGAATCTCTCCATTGTATGGATCTTTTGCAAACCTTTCATTTGATAAGAATTTGATTTCACCAGTATCCTTGTTTCTAAATATGGTACTGTTTTCTATCATCTTACGGACTGCAGCATTGGCCTCTGCTTTAGAATCGATAACCGATGCTTGCACTTTAGAGGCTTTGGCTTTGGATTGATCTGGGGAAAAAGTGACTTCATCACCAATTAACGTTTGGTGCAAAATGGTGAATGGGATAGGCTCATTCTCATCAATGAAAGGCCCCCATTTTTCCATGAAACTATTTAATCCAGATTCTAACCGGGCTTTACTTACTAATTGCAAATGATTCCAATCTGTAACATCTTGCCGGCTCTTGGTTGCACCAACGTTCAAAGGCTCTGTAACAGCCACACGCTCATGGTAACTGATATGAGTCACTTCACCATTCTTGTCAACAGTAATATCACTGCAATCAAACGCATTGGCAGGATTTGGAGTAAAGCGCGACATCGGAGTAGAAGAAAGTTTCTTCATAGTTTCCAAATTGTCACCCATGAACTGCTCAAACCACCCAGGATTTTTTCCTCCGCCACCAACTGCTTTAGCCAGTTTAGTTTTCCAAGGTTGAGCACCATCCCAAAAATTAATAGGCCCATCAGAACCAATCTGTTTAACCTCTGCTTGGCCAAACTCCATTGGTTCAGCGTAACGCAGCATTTGAGACTCGCCATGCTTGCCATTTTTTCAATGACACAGCTTGGGGTACACATGTCTTTTTTCCACAAATAGTCACGGACAAAATTAATGGCTTGAATCGCTTCGCCGCGGTTTGCTACCACAGCATGATGCTCTAACAAGTTAGCTAAAGCACCGTTAAAGCGCGCCAATTCTTTTCGTGCGTTTTCCATTCCTTTGGCAGGGTTCTCATTATTAAGATGAACTTGCATATTCTTTTGGAATTTATTGAGTAACTTAGTCAAATCCTTTAGCGCTTGATTATCGAGACCTTGCTGAGGATGGCATCTTAAAATT
>NZ_CALJ01000014.1 GCF_000308315.1 Legionella tunisiensis
AAAAAGCTGCTTATCAGAGAACCTAAAGACCGTTTTAACTTATAGAGCTGAAGCCTTACAAATATGCTTACAATTATTAAATTGTGCAAAAACTGTAAATTCATTTGGAGCCAAATTGAAAGTTTTTTGTAGTGAGTAACAAAATGTACTTTCCTCCAACTGCGTCACTGCAATTTATGTGCAGTGACGCAGAAAACCAACCTTGATTTTACCCAGTAAAATCAACACATTCAGTCATTTTGTCCTGGCGCGCTTCACGCGTCAGGACAAAATTCTTCTCCTTAAACCCTTGCGCAGCAAGCACCGCTTTGATAGTTTTAAATAAAGCATAACTGATGAGCTGGTGCGATTCCGGCGAAACGTCTTCTGATGTCTTATGCAACGCCACTTCATTCCCTAACTCTGTGGCTGGACGTTCAGTCGGGAAAACCATCTAGGAATCTCTGTCATCCGGCAGGGCAACTCTCTCGGGAGTTTAAGTCAATTTATTTCAATTTGACCATGGACTTGTGATAAGGCCCATTGTCTTGTCATTTTTATTAATCAGCTAATAAGGAGAAAACACCGACCCAAAAAACTGCTTTAAACAGGCGAGATCGTTTGCCATATAACGATTGTTTTGCCCCCTACTTCGAGCTTACGGCTTTTGCCGGGTTTCATCTTTGAGTGAGCCGCTCGACCAACACTAAACCAGAGACAGGGCAAATGAATTTTCGGATTGGACGATGAGAAAATATTCCTTACGACAAACAGCCAACCGTTATTTACAACTTGATAATAACGGCAGCTACAGAGAGAGAAAACAACGGGCTTATGTCATTCAAAAAATGATAGATGATTTATTTCGTATTGGTGATGTACCTAAATTATGGAATAACCTGGAGCAAGAGCATATCCAAAAACTGGTTGAGCATTGGAGAAAATGCCATCTGAAAGATGCAACCATCATGCGCCACATGACTATCATTAGAAATTATTTACAGAGTATAGATTGCTCAATACCCAATATAGATAACAAATCATTGCAATTAAACCGTCAAAGACTATCAAGCCAACGCTTAGACTTGAAACCCAACATCTGGGAATCGTTCACTGATAGTACCTCTCAATTAATCATGGCATTGCAAACACTATTCGGATTAACTTTTAGTGAAACATTCCACGTCAAACCCGGTATCCATATCAAAGAACAAAAACTCTGGATTACCCGTGATATCGCATTTAACTCTGCTGACAGGATGATTCCCATCAGAAATGAAGTGCAAAAACAAATTCTGTCTGATTTAAACCAGCTAACTAATGGTCTCAACCTGATACACCATTTGGGCTATAAACAAATCCGGTCAGACTGGCACAACACCCTTGCAAAACACAACTTACCAGCAAAAAATCCTGGCGTTATTTTTATGCCAAGCAAATGTATGAATATCTGCTGCCACTTCTAGGCAACTATCAAACCTACTTGCTCCTACATGATGAAATGGGCATTAAATCACGAAACACACTATGGTCATACCTGCATGAGTAAATCAAAACTAAAAAACGCACTCTATTCGATAAATGAATGTCTAAAGGATCTCAAAGGATACTCCTACGCCAGCAAAGCAGACATGCGCCATATTCTTAATCGCTGTATTAAAGATCTGCACGAACATGGACTAATGGTCGCACATATCAAAGGTTTAAAACCCAAACATATTCATGTCTTAGTTGAGCACTGGAAAAATCAGGGTAAAAACCCTGGCACAATCAAAAATTACATGGCTAAATTACGCAAGGTGTCCGTCCTACTAAATAAACCAGAGCTCGTCAAACAAAGCAATGATCATTATCAAATTAGTAGGCGCAGTTATGCTCCAACCTATAATAAAGCCATTACAGAAGTCGATTTTTCCAAATGCAATGATCCAATGATACGCTTATCGCTAGAAGCGCAGTATCTTTTTGGTCTGAGGCGTGAAGAATCAATGAAACTGGTCATTAGCGAAGCCTGGCAAGGAAATCATTTGGTCATCAGGCCCAGCTGGACCAAAGGCGGTATAGGAAGAACTCTTGATATTACTAGTAATGAACAAAGACAATGGTTAGAGAAAGCCTTTCGTCAGGTTCCTTATAATCAATCATTAATCCCCAAGGGTAAAACCTATAAACAGCATCTGAGACGATACCAAACTGAGACGGAAAAGATGAGATTAAAAAATGCCATGGTTTACGCCATGCCTATGCCCAAAGGCGTTATCATGAACTCACCAGTCAATTATCTCCAGACAATAAACCATTCAAAAGCCCTATTGAAGGTGGCATCCCATCGAAAAATTTACCTGAAAATCAAAGAGAAATAGATCGCAAAGCCCGGGAAATTATAAGCCTTGAGATGGGCCATTCTCGTATCGCTATAGTCAGGGTCTATTGTGGTTAGTAGGTAATTATGTGCAGTAGCTGAATAAAAGCCTCATTTTACAAAAAGTTAACCAAAAATCACTGCACATAATTCACCACAATTCATCTTATGATGAAAGAGTTTTAAGTCCAATTACCCCGGAAAAATGAGACCCAAACAGAACAATTTTCCTATTGAAGCAGAGTCGCCGAAGAATACAATACCTAAAATGACCGTGCCAAGAGCGCCAATCCCTGTCCAAACCGTATAAGCAGTTCCTACTGGCAAATCCTTCATTGCAACAGCTAGAAAGAGAATACTGATGAGTAGCATTATTAGAGTACCTATTGATGACCATATATGAGTAAACCCATTGGTGTATTTGAGTAAAATAGCCCAACAGACTTCGAATAAACCAGCAATAATTAGAATAAACCAAGACATAAGACACCCCTTAAAAAAGAGGTCGTCCTCAATGAATGAATTTCTTAACAGGGTCGTCCCTGTCAACAAAAAATATTAGCATTTGCATTATAATCAAGCAACAACTATTAACTAGATACATCCGCAACTACTATGACCGTCAAACAAAAATAGTAGGGATATTATGTGCAGTAATTTTGATTAACCCCATGTTGAATCAGGCTTTTATTCAGCTATTGCACATAATATTTTTATTAATCAAGAATCTCGTCTTCGAAAGGCATATCATATTAAAACAATTTCTATTTGACAGCTAAATTCCTTTTTTGTATTCTGATTCAGTATTCGCTATTCTTAAGCGAGCCCCCTCCCAGCGCAAAACTCTCAGAGAGTAGGAAAT
>NZ_CALJ01000013.1 GCF_000308315.1 Legionella tunisiensis
TTGAAATCAATAAATTACCAAAAAAAGGAAAATTAGTAGAAAGTCACCGAATG
The DNA here is from genome assembly GCF_000308315.1 of Legionella tunisiensis. Lineage (GTDB taxonomy): Bacteria > Pseudomonadota > Gammaproteobacteria > Legionellales > Legionellaceae > Tatlockia > Tatlockia tunisiensis. The sequence continues at coordinate 54 of NZ_CALJ01000013.1, forward strand.
AAATTATCCTTTAATTTTGGCGAAGTTGTATACTTTATGACCTTCCAAATGTTAATTTCTATTTGGAATTTACAAAATGACGGAAATAAAATATTTCAGACACTAATCGATAATATTGGTTTAATAATAATAGATGAAGGACATTATGAGCCAGCCCATAAATGGGCGTCTTGTATTCGAAAATTCAAACAATCATCAAAACTTATATTTACCGCCACACCCTATCGTAATGATTTTAGAGAGTTTGATATATCAAAAAACCATATTTATTTTTGTTCATATAAAACAGCATTGTCCAAACAATACGTCCGCAAAGTGGAGTTATTGAGCTCACCAAATGCACTTAATGAAAATGATTTCACAAATATTTTTTAAATGAATTTATGAGATTACGAGAAGAAGGGAAAATTAAAACCACTTCTAAAGCTATATTAAGATGCGATAATCACCTATCTATTAAAAAATAGCAGCAATTCTGACAAAGAAAAAATAAATTTTCTAGCAATACATGAGCAATTTAAACATGAAAAAGAACCTTTATTAATTTCATCTGTACCAGAAGAAATCGAAAATAATCCAGCGATTGTTTGGGTACATCAATATAAGTTAATGGAAGGAGTCGATGCTCCATCGTTTCAGTTTATTGGATGTTTTAATAGTCATCAAAATACTAGACAACTAATACAAGAAATTGGAAGAGGATTGAGGAGAACTGACTCAATAAATGAAGATGAAATTTTATACTACTTAGATAATGAAAATGGCAAATCCTTTCATCGTTGGGAGCGATATATAAAACTGGATACTTATATCGATCATAATCATTCGAAATTAATTTTAAACATTAAAGAAACGCAAGAAAATATTTTAGCGTTATACCCCGAATTTATATACATTTTTAATGAAATTAGAGAAAGAGCTAAATTTGATGAAATTGAACCTGAAGAAGATATTTTGTTACCTTTAAAATGCAATGTATATCTTTATGATGATTTAGATTTAAATTATACTTTTAGCCTAATGGAAAGCCATCTATCTAATATTGATAGAATAACCTACAAACTTAAAAGTGAGAATAATCGTCAAATATGTGTTTTACATACAGGCATAAATCAAAATAAATACCTTAAACATCATTTGTTACCTGAGAATAATGCTGAAATAATATTTATCTATCAAATAGAGCCATATTTATTTGTTTTGACAATACCAATATAATAAGAACTATTTTAATAGCTAACGCATTAGCAACCCCCCTCAATGAGGAGCAATTAAAGAAAACAATATCTTCAAGTAAAAAGTAAAATTAGGCAAGTTGCTTTACAAAATTTAAGTCAGAATTTAATGTCTATCCAAAAAAGGAGCTGCAGGCACTGAACCTCTTAGATGTAACAACTTCGTTAGATGATTTCAGCCACTCCTGTACCAAGATTCTTGGATATACATTCGATAATAATATATTTAATGACCAATCAGAGTACCTCAAAAGATACATAGGTTTCAAAAATGCCACCGTTATACAGGATTCATCTTGTAGATATAAATTAAATGAATATAGACAATGGGCTAGTTTTTTAAAAGAAATAATCTCTTCATCCAGAAAAACTAGGTTATTTCGATAGATTTGCCATTACGTCAAATCCTAAAAGGAACTCAAACCATTAAGTATCTTACTATTTATAAATGAATTTCTTGAAGAATTTGACTATATGGAGAAATTTAATACTGAGCCGGATGATTATTTTTGCTGTCCAATAAATGACGATAAATTTTTAATTAGACTTTACAAAAAGGATTATACATTCACTATAAACTATACAAAATCACAAAAATTTAATTTGTCTTGTGATGACTTTGATTTGGATTTTCAACCCAAAGATAATTTGTCATACAGTTCTGCCTCATCGTTCTTTAACCTTAATCAATCATTTTCAATAATATATACTGATATGAAATATGTATATTTACATGGAAATATTTACGAACCAGAAATTAAACTAGGCAAAAAATATGATGAGAATCAATTTGATATTTTATCACTCTTATACGGTCTCAATATTTTAAATGCAGAGCATATTAAGGATGAAAAAGGTACCAAAGTAGATGAAGTAAATGGGAGTAAAAAGTGGGCGGATGGAAGCCTATTTAGATTAATTTCAGATTTGAAAATTGATAACTCGATTTGCACTAATGACATCAATTATTTCATATGTGATGATCTTGGAACTGAAATAGCAGATTTCCTTTTATGTACAAATAAAAAAGTTATTTTTCTTCATGCAAAATATGGTAAAGGAAGTAAAATTTCTGCCAGTAAACTTCATGAAGTTTGCTCTCAAGCAATAAAAATATCTCATACTTATCACCATTCAATCA
>NZ_CALJ01000012.1 GCF_000308315.1 Legionella tunisiensis
CATACTCCTCTCAGAATGCCATTCTTGTATTCGATGCCCAGATTAATGTGGGGAACCATAAGTTACATATAGGGTGTCAGGGTAGAGGGAGTCCTACCGTTATTCTTGAAGCAGGCAGTGGAACAGATTTATCTACTTGGTCAAAAGTACAACCTGAAATTGCCAAGTTTACTCGTGTTTGCAGTTATAGTAGAGCAGGGTTGGGAAAAAGCAGCATTCCCAACAATACGATACAGTTCGATGCTCTTAAAACAACAAGCGATTTGCATACTTTATTGAACAATCCATTAATCAGAACAAACAGCCCTCCACCTTATATTTTAGTTGGCCATTCTTATGGTGGATTGTACATACGGAACTTCCTGGAGCAATACCCACAAGAAGTTGCTGGCATGGTTTTAGTCGAAGCAACTTCAGGTACTATGAGGATGAAAGATTACGGCTTTTCTGATGAGCTTGTTAATGCACTGTTCATCGTTGATGAAAAAGATACTTATTTAAAGAGACATTTAGAGGTTAGTGAGAATCAACTGCAAGCTGTCAAACAAAACCCAGAGTTAATCGCTAAAATTAAAATCCAACCAATACCTTATGATTTACTACAAAAATCGATATTTTTCGCCAGATAGAAAATAAAGATATGGATGATTTGGATAAAATGAATAAAAAATCCTTATCTTTTAGGAAATAAACCTCTAGTGGTTATTATTGCTGAGCAAAATGAGATGATTCACTTTGTTACTCGTTATCGAGAATTAAAAAATTTTGTTAGTGCGGTAATTAGTGAAGATCAGCGTGGTGCATTTAATGCGATGCTTAATCTTGATCTCAAGAAACCTATAGCATTAGCAAAAGCTGAAAAAATTAAAATGCTGGCGTTATCCACCAAGAGCATTCTTAAAATAGTTAAAAAAGTGGACATAATATTCACATTGATCAACCAGAAATTTTTATTAATAGTGTAAAACAGGTTGTCTTCTCAGTAAGACAGAGTTAAAAAATTGATGGCAACTTTGAATAATTCTGGCTACTGCTACGTCACCGCCTACTCTCTGCAGTGACGTAGGAATTCTCAAACGCTACATCCCAATAAAATCAAGCCTAAACCACCCTCTGTCCTAATAAGCTCATCAGGATTGCTGCATTACCAGCTCCTGAGGTAGCTGTGGCACCAGAAGCTACTGTAATAAGAACGCTTAGGGACAAGCTTCATCAAATATAGATCATTTTATATTATTTCAGGAGGAGTCTGTCCCCAAAGGTTGTTATATTGTTGGGCATACGCAGGTTTCTATGGTCAATGATACGCCGCATGGGGACGATGGGGTTTATTTAATACGACTAATGAGGATCGGGTTCAGACTTTTCTGTGCCAATGGCTAGTGTGGATGATATTATTTCTTTACCTAAGGGACAAGCATTTCTATTGGTCAATGGAGGAGAGCTATTTAAAATTAGAACGCCATTGTTTTCACTTTAATTTTTTAAATAACCACACAATTTCAATTAAATAATCTACTATTTAATTTAGTATTCAAAATTACCAAAATATTATGGAATATAACTTACTAAAAATAGATGATTTCTCCTTCAGGGAAGAACAAAAGTCTGCTATACATATAGCAAATTTATATATAGAGGAATTCTTTAATCAAAAGATAAATAACAAATCATGTCTAATTTGTATGCCAACAGGTAGTGGGAAAACAGGAGTTTTTGCGTATTTATCTCGAGGATTTAAAAACCCCAAACAACCAGGTGTTTTGGTATTGTCACCAAGAATAAAGATAACACAACAAATATATACAGAAACATTCAGCAAT
>NZ_CALJ01000011.1 GCF_000308315.1 Legionella tunisiensis
AAAGAGCTTCGATTCCCACGAAGCTTTTCAGGTCCCACTTCACTGATATAAGTTATCAATTTCACATTGTCTAAAACATCATGTACTTTAAAGTTTTCTAAGGGAATTTTAGCACCGATTGTTTGATACGGATGGGACATAGTTTCATCTCTTGTGTAGCTTTTACCTGACCGACCATATTCAAAAAAGAAGGATCAAGAACCTTATCCATATATTGGTTATCGAATCGAGTTTCCTCCAGCCATAAAGACTCTTCAAGTTTTTTAGTTCATTATAAAGTTTATCGTTAATGAGATTTACGCTGCGAGGTTTTCTATTAATCCAATCAGTAACTTTTCTGGCAACATCTTCTATAGAAAAATTTGTGGTTTCCAGCAATTCAATGCTGGCCTTATCATCCCAACTTTCCAACTGATCCCAGCTGCTAAAATCTAAACCATCCCAACAATTTTCTTTCAACACATGTTGCGTCCATTTGGGATCTTGATGGTGCATTCGTAGCCATGCAGACCAGTTAAGCATATTTTGATCTGCGCCATAAGTGCTACGTTTTTTCAGCCGTTGAATCCTCTGAAAATCACTAACATCCAAAAGACAGAAATTAACTTTATCTATCTGATTAGCTGAAGGGCATGCTAGTATTTCCCCTAAAACAATCTGACCAAGCAAACAGGCATCTTTGCCTTCATTTAATAATTTTTGAAGCCACTTTGCAGTTGATTCCTGCCGCCATTTTTTGTCAGCGCCTTCCGGCACTCCAATATCATCAAAATCGTATACTTTGATTTTATCACCTAAAATATTTTGTAGCTCATTCATGATGGCAGTTTTGCCGCTGCCGCTTGCGCCACCAATGAAATATAATTTAGTCATCTGTATCCTTCGTTATCTATATCGATTTGCTAGCGATAAAGTGTAATAATTCAAAATTTTCTTAGAAATAGCTGGGTCCGCCTGCCAGATAGTGTGATAGGTTTTTCCTATGAGACTTTGCTCTTTCATCTTGCACCATTAATACATATGAAGTTATTCCGCCATTGCGTCTGCAATAGTCTATATTTCACCTGAGTAGCATTAAATCGCTCAAAATTTTTGATATGTTCCATACCTAACTTATCAAGAAGGCGACATGATTTTAAATTTGCTTTTTGAGTAATCGCAATAATTTCATCAATTTTAATAATGTTAAAGCCATTATCAATGCTTGCAAATACAGCTTCACTGGCAAATCCTTGTCCCCAAAATTGAGGAAAGAACATATAGGAAATTTCTATTCCATCCTCAGAATGGTGTAATCCACACAAACCAGCCACTTGATTGGAGTTTTTTCATATACAGTCCATAGACCAAATTGATGCAATTCCCAATGGTTATCTACCTCAGCTATTTTTTGCTCAATTAGATCCTCAGAAACAATGCCACCAAGAAATTCTCGAACTTTTTTATTGCGCCAGAGAGTACCTAAAGTAAAACTATCCTCTTTAATCGGACGACGAAGGAATAAGTGAATTGTTTCAATCTCATTCATCTGTAGTAGATGCATTTTCTTTCCGAAATAATCCCGCCATAGTAACACATGATAATAACCCACCATTACCAAAAGAGCGTATTACAGTAAAAACTTAAACAGTGCTGGGTGCCTACCAGGCATCATAGGTGATTCACGGGTACCAATTTTCTCGCAGCCCATTGTTTCATAAAATCCTTCCGCAAAAGGATCGCTCCAAACTATAAATTCTTTCTTACCAAGCCTATTAATGGTCTCCAACAGGCAAAGCCATAATTTTTTCCGAATCCTTTACCAATAAAATCTGGATGAACAAAAAATTATCCAGCTCAAGATAATTTTTACTATCTGCACTGAGACTATAAAACCCTACCAGAGTTTGTTTTCCAGTAGCCTGCTTATCATATAATAGTTTTGTTATTCCTTTATCAAAAGAAGCTGGCGTCACTTGAAAATGGCTCATAAATTTATTCATAAATTCATCGTCGTAGGCCCAATAGGACTTAGATTTGCGCATTAATTCATTAATAGCCTTAATATCAGATTTTTTGGCACTAACTAATCCAGAGTCCACTGAGAGCCTCCATTGATTCTCTATCAAATATAATATTTACGGAAATAGTATCAAAGATTGAAGATTGAACCATCGCTAAATGATATTCTTCTGCATCACTGAGGATTTATCAAGATTGACGCATAAATTTCCAATCACTAACAATCCATTACAATAAAGCCTCAAACCATCTGCCCTAATACGCTTCATGGGATACTAATAATCCCATTTTTAAAATATCATTGTTTTTAACACTCGAATTATTATCTACTGAGAATTTAATATTACTCATTTGAAGATCTAAACGTAATTATCTTTATAGGGTCTTTCTCATTAAATACACCTTGTGCCCAAGAAAACAATTATGTTCTGTTATTGATATAATTGAAAATCCCGCTTTTTCATAAAAATCTTTGGCTTGAAAATCTGCTGTTTCAATAGTGATGACTTCGCAATTCGCATTTTTGGCGTATGCTGCTAAAGTGTTCATTAACTTAAGACCAATCCCATGTTTTCGGTACTCCTCATCAACCCAAATGCAATCGACATAACAATTGGTCAGAGTGATGTCCCCATTACAACCACCAATTACTTTAGAACCGTCATCTGATTTAATATAAATGGTGTAAGGCAAGTGGCTGTATTTCCCAATTTTAGACTCATTATAAGCTTTTAACTTTTCAGAAAGCATTTCAGTTATTTCTGGGTTATTCGCTTCCTCCAGATAGATGGCGCATTCACCATAATTCGATACAGTTGAAGTTGGAGTAGCCATGGTTATTTACCTTTTATTCTTTCATCGCCAAAATGACTTGATTTCCAGGCTGATCAAATTTATCGCTAATTATTTTAAAACCAGCAGATTTTACGATTTCGCTATTAATGGGAGCAGGATTGCCGCTATGGTAAAAGCGTTCACCAAACATTTCAGATTCAATAGTATGTTCATCGATTATGGTCAAGTCGGTGCCTTCAGGTTCTATACTAGTATCTGCAAAGGTGATTAATAGTATACCATTAGGTTTTAATAAAAAATGAAGTTTTTTTAATACTTCTGGATGTTGATTTGCATGGATATGAAATATAGTAAACCAGCAAATAATGGCATCAAAGATAATGGTTGTTGAGAATGAGAAGATGTCAGCAACAAAAAGTTTATCTTTCGGAATAATGTTTTTTGCATACTCAATTTGGTTTGCTGAAATATCAATTCCATGCACATCAAACCTTTTAGAAAGGAGATATGCTGCAATAGGTTTACCAGAACCACACCCAACATCTAAAATAGAGGCGCCTTTTTCCAGATGTGAGATAGCCTCATCAATAGATTCTTGTTCTATATACCATTCCCGTTTTTCATTCCAAACATCGGCTATATTGTCATAACCCTTTTTTATCTTATCGCCAAATTCATTGGTCATTTAAAGAAATCCTTATATAATTCTCTATTGTAGTACAGGGAGAGAGACATGCTTGGCATTATAAGCTGTTTTGTTCCTTAATCTAGCAAGAAAGGCTGGAATTAAGGCCATTATTTTTAAATCGATGAAAACGATTGAGATCTTAATTTGAGCCAACCTAATGATTAAAATCACCAACATTATTTT
>NZ_CALJ01000010.1 GCF_000308315.1 Legionella tunisiensis
TTCTCAGTATTAAATACAGTTTTTAGTAACATCAGTAAATACAATATATGGATCTGTGAATTTTTGAATTTTTTGTATGTAATTAAAATTTTCAGAAAAAATGAGCCTGCCCTTTGAATCTCTAAGATCATCTTGCTGCTTTAAAAAAGATCTATGAAATGCGATGTCTCGCCATTTTTATTTGCTACAAACCTGGCCACAAACTGCATAATTGCCTGAATATCAGAAACGGTATCAACATTAGCCTCATTATTTGCGGTTACTTTACCACCAACAAAAATCCATAAAGGATCCGCTAATAAATATTCTTTAATATTTGATTGTTTATCCTTAAAAAATTTTTTTGCTGATAAAAACTGAGAACACAACCCGTTAAATAAAGCTGTATTTGATCTTCTACCCAAGCATTACTTAAATTTAAAATAAGATGATCTTTTCCGTAACCATCTCCGTGAAAAAATTTATATGAATAATCAAATAAAATAGATTTGGCATACTGCTGAGTCAACCTATATTTAGGAGCTTTTGGTTGCTTTCCTTTAGGTGCAGTATCCTTACCGCTAGCAGCTTTAATGGCCTGACCAAAAGTAGCTGAATACTCAAATGAAAATCCATTTTCACACAATTGATTACGTTTCGTCATCCAATCAATTCCACTGGCACCACGATGACCTTCATCTACTAATACAAGATTATTTGACTCAAAAGAATCAACTGCGATGGTTTTATCGCCAGATTTATCTTTTAACTTGTGAATATCAATAATTTGTGCTGAAAATGCCATAAATAAAGCACCGCCATCCTTAACAAATAATTCAGCTTCCATATTAGAGGCATCCATCTCCTCTTTATGTTGCAGGGATAGACCTTCATTGGTTGTTAACAATATAGTGCGATTAAAATATTTGTCTTTTCCAAATTTATTACGATAATGTTGAAACTGCAAAATGTTAACATGCATTATCAGTGTCTTGCCGCCACCTGTAGCAATCCATATCGCTAGTTTGTTGAGCTCACTCTCTTTGAATGATTCAATACGATGTGGTTCAGTAAATGACCGATTAAAATTTACCAAGAAATGATTAAGTTCACTGCATAATCCAGATTTGTCTGAAAAATAACAGTTAAGATAATGTTCTGTAAATAGAATAGACAAATATTGGAAATACAGAGGATATAACATATTACCGAAAGTATTTCGCTTCTCCGTTATTTGCCTCCAATATTTAACAATATTGTCATCATATTGTCGAAGAAGCTCATTTTTTACTGTTCGTTTTTCTTCTGGAATCAAGCTCATTATTTCATATAGAAACTTACTAGAATTCTCTTCATTAAACCCAATCAAATGACGAGCAGATAAAGTTTTACCCAAGATTTCTAGATTTTCCATGCCAAATTGATGAAGTATCCAGTTTCCTAATACCAATTTATCTTCGAAACGTGCCATGCTTGATGCTCCTTAAACGTCTTTCACGTCAAACATGAGGCGTTTGAATTCAATTTCTATCATCTTAACTTTAGAATGAGGATCTTCCAGGGTGTTGTCACCATTAACATAGATATGCTGAAATTCAGTATCACGAGGATTATATCCCTGCTTATCTAGAAACTCTTCAAGCTGGGTATTATCTTTTTCTTTAACTTTGCGCCAAACAATTAAGATCGGTTCTTCTTTTTGGTTAGTTCCAATAATTATTTTAAAGCCGCGTATAAAGTCGATAGTTTTAACCTTTAAACCAATGAGATAATTGAAGGTTTCTACTAAATCAATAGTTGTGGGTATTGTTACGCCAGCACTGCTAGAAGCAATATTCAACTTATAGTTAAAAGGGTCTTCAAATTGTTCGATATTTAAAAGAGAAAGACTGCTAGAAGTTTCTATATCCATGAAATATCCAAGCATATAGTCTTCACGAAAATCATCATTTAAATCAAGAAGAGTGCGACTTTGAGCATTCTGAGATATTCTTAAATTATTAAGTGTATCTTCATATGATTCCAATCTAATATATTTAAAAAGTTGACTAACAGAGTACAACTTTCCATTAGAATCACTTTTCGGTTTAGCACCATCCCAATCTTTGGAATAAATAATTTTTTCATGCGAGGAAGGATGACATCATTAAAATGTCGCCCCATTTCAACTAATATATATTTTCTTTGTCCGTTATCCTCACGATTAAGTTCAACAACAGCATGACCAGTTGTTCCTGAACCAGCAAAATAATCAAGAACTACAGCATTTTTATGATCAGCTGTAATCAAGTTAATGCAATTCTTCACGGTATAAATGGATTTGGGGAAATCAAATTTTTTTCTCCAAGAATGTTTATAAGCAAAGAATTACCATATTTACCTGCATCGAACTGGCCCCCTGACCAAACAGTTTTCGGAACAGTTAATTCATGAGTTACAAATAAATCTAGAGAATCATCAATATCTTCAACGGCAATTCTACTCAAATTATCAACGATAGAATCCAAGCCAAAATTCCAACGCCTCTCAATCCCATGTTGATCAATAGGCCAGACTTCAATTTCTCCGGAAGAAAGATGTACATTTCTTCCGGAAGGATGAAAGTCGTCAGATGGAACTTCACCCACTCTAGTAATTTTTCTATCTTTTATGTATATCGGATAGAATGATAGTTTTCTTTCAGTCCTAAGCGAGTTTTCTCCCCATCGCCTTAATTTCCTGAGGTTTTTATTTTCTTCAAGTGTTCTTGCTATACAGTTCTTAGAATCCTCATGAGTAATAAACAAAGCATATTCATGAACTCTATTGAAATCCTTTGTAATTGAACCTTTGGGATTGTGAACTACAGTGATTTTTGAGATTCTGTAATCTATAAATTTATCTTCTAAATACTTCCCTAGATTACTTAATTCTGTATCATCTATTGCGATTGTTTTTACACCATCGCCACTTAATAAGCTTTTAGAAAATGATATTCGACTATCCATCAACGATAACCATGATGAATCCTTATACTCATTTTTGTATAGTATGGGTGTTGAAGATGTGTTGTAAGGTGGATCAATATAAATACATTTTATTCTGTGTTCATATTTATTCATTAATAATGAGAGAGCGTGAAAATTATCTGAATTTATCAGCTCACCATTTAAAGTTTCATCTATATTTTGCATTGAACTAAGTAACTTATTCTTAAATCCCTCTTCCATATATTTTGTATCAACTACTAAATGAGTATATCCTTCTGTTTTCAGAAAGATATCTAAATCCATAGTATTAAAATCCTTATCTAGCTTATCTAGCTCTATAGAAAATATATTTTTCCATTCTTCTCTTTGCCGTTGATTTCCGATAATTTCAGGAATTAAATTTCGGGGCACAAGATCCAAAGTAATACAATAGTTAGCTTCAACCACAAATTTTTTCTTTAACCAAAGCCTTTTTGGAAATCTTCAATTTGTGCTAATATCCTAATAATTTTATGGGCAATAATTCGTAAAATTTTAATTTTCCGTAGCTGTTGCTCAGTTATATGAAAAGTAGAATCATCTATATCATCTAGATGTAATACTTCATTTTTTATATAGAAATCCAATTCTCGACGTAGAAAATCACCTAAATTTTTATGAATAAAATAATCAAATGTATTGCGAGCGGTATAATCGTTAATATGTTTCTCTAATATAGTCCGGCCTTTATTTTTATCTGTTGGAGCTGGTTTTTTAATATGTGAAGCCATTCAGTAAATTCTTCGCCTTTTTGTTGGAAAATAGTTTTTACTGCATCCTCATTTAATTTCTTTTGATCTTTTTTCCTACAGGAATGTAGTTGAAATGAATAAGCAATTCACTATTTTCAATACTTAATGGAGTGTCTTCATCCAATATAAAACGTCGTTCTTCATCAGACTTTGCTTTAATGTTGTCTTTTTCTGTATCGGCTTCTATCAATTTAATTCGAAAAGGTTGGTCATTATCTTGACCATCTTTAGCTATAAAAGCATAGTCTCTAAGGTGCTCAGAGGATTTAATGTAATATTGGTCATAATTAGCCCAATAAAGTTTAACTTCCTCGCCTTCATATGGGATTGCATAGGTATTAGCTTTATAACGACGTTGAGATATAAAATCACCTTTATCATAATAACGACTAAAAAAGTTTGTAATTTTGAAAACTTCATTTTCTAATGCAATTCTATCTATACGATTGGATAATTGATTTTTTAATTCTATTACCTTTGGTGAATTTTCAGGATCGATCCCTGCTTCGATTAGAGTTTTTATAAGTTTATTTAACTCATCTTGCAGTATCGTACTGTTATCGTCTTCAAAATCAGCGAAGGCCTGATTTACTTGGGGCAACAAATCATCATAGAGGAATTTATTAATTTCATCCCGTTTTTGATTCATGATTCGATAAATACCGAAGTCTAGATCTGCTTTGTCCATCTCGAAAAATGTTCTGAAGTGTATTAATTAATTTTTTATATGATTCACTCATTTCAATAATTCCAATCTTCATTTAATATATTGTGATATTAAATAGCGTTATTTAGCCCGGTATTTACACAACTCGCCAACGAATGGTAAAAAGCTCTTCTATTTTAGTTTCTTGTTTAAGCCGTTGTTCGAGTTGTTCAATAAGTTCGTCACGCCTAGCAATAATTTCATCTTCCACATTAAAAATTTCTTGGCGTTGGCATCTTTGAAGTTTCTCTAAATCACGTAATTGCTTTTGGGCTATTTGCTGTTCTTCCATACTGTGAGCTTGGCGGGCCTCTCTTTTGAATGCTAGAATTTTAGCCTTTGTTTCTTGTAATGCTTGTTCCGCTGCCAAAATTTTATCATCCGCCCATTTTTCCAATTTTTCGCGCTCATTTTGGAAGAATCTATTATTAGTTTCCATCGCTAATGACAAGGTTGCATTAACTTGTCTTTGACTCTGAGAAGACAACACATGGAGAGGTGCATTTAATTGTTGGATGGAACTATTTAACTGTCCAGGCAGATTAAATAATTTTTGACAGGATTCACCATCTAAAATTTTAAGGTCATCGGTTATACCAGTGAATACCATGTATTGATCAGTTTGCAATGACCTTACCGTCAGTAATTTCAAGATCAACCAACCAGATTTTCCTTGTAATTGTTCGGCTATGGCAACTTTTGCATCATGCTTCTGATAATTGAAAATAACTTCATTTATTGGTGTATCAAGATTTTACCTTGCTCAATAACATACTCTCCAAGTGGATGAGTTAAACGATAGGCATGACTATGGGGACTAATTTCTCGCGTTTCACCATTGGTGCGAATAAACTCATAAGTGCCTATAGTAGTATCTTCTGATATAGATTTAGTTAATTTAAAACTGTAATTATCATGATCAAAAGTTGCATAATTTTGGAGTTGATGTTTAGTCAGTGCCCAAAACCAGCGACTTACCTTATCAAGCCTTTGCTCCGCTTGATCAAGCTTTATTTTAAAAGGTCATGAATATCTTCATCAAAATTTTCTATAAGAAGTCTTTGAGTATCTCTTAGTCTGGAATTAATATCCTCTTCGAGCTGCTTTTGTAAATCGTCAAAAGCATGGGCTATGGCCTCAGGCGTTCTACAAGTTTCATAGATAGATTGTATACGCTTCTCAAAATCTACTCCTGATTCTATACTTCCCAAGATTTCATCAGAAGCACCAAACACTCCATCGAATAATTTAAATTTTGAGTAAGCAGTTCAAGGACCCTCTGATCTGCATAGTTGCGTTGATTTAAAAAATTAATTACAACAACATCGAATTTTTGGCCATATCGGTGACAACGTCCAATACGTTGTTCTACTCTCTGTGGATTCCAAGGCAAATCATAATTGATTAATAATGAGCAAAATTGTAGGTTTACACCTTCAGCCGCAGCTTCCGTTGCGATCATTATTTTTGCATGATTTTTAAAATGATCAATTAAAGCAGTTCGCTTGTCTACCTGAGGAGATCCAATTATACGATCCGAGCCATTATATTCACTTAACCATTGTCTATATATTTTTGTTGCTTCTGGACTGTTATTACTACCACTAAATGAAACAACTTCACCATCAAAACCATTTGCCTCCCGATAGCGATAAACGTATTCTTGTGTTCTTTTAGATTCGGTGAATATTATAGCTTTATCATTCGCATTCATTGAATCCATTTGAGCAAACCCAGTTTCTAAAGCTTGTAGTAAAGCTTTAAGTTTACTATCTGATTCAATAGATTTTGCTTTTTGGATGAATTGTGCAATTTCCCGTATTTCAATTTCCAACTGCTCTACATTTATAAATGATTTATCATCTTCAGTATTATCTTCATTTTCATTCGTAAATTCCTCAAGATAATCCGTTTCTAAATCATCATCTTCGATCAAATTTACAATAAAATCTTCGTCAATATTTTGATCACGCAGCTTTTCCAAACGTCGTTTAATCGCTTCAAGTGTATTAAGTACCGCATGAGAACTTGAAGCTAAGAGTTTCCTCAAAATTAATCCCGTTAGATGACGATGTTTTTTGGGAAGTGCATAACTTTCGTCTCGTTCAAGAAAAGCAGAAACGCTATCGTAGAGTTCCTGTTCAGCATCAGATGGATGAAAGGGAGTAGTAATGGTTTTTCGTTCGGTATAATTAATGTATTCAAGTACTTGTTTTCTTAATGTTCTTTTTACGAATGAACTTAATCGATCTTTTAATTCCGGCAAATCACCATTTAAAGACATATACTGCTTACGAAATGCTTTATCATCTCCAAAAATATGTTCATCAATAATCGTTGATAAACCATATAATTCTATCAATGAGTTTTGTAACGGGGTTGCTGTAAGTAGTAGTTTTTTGCAATTATTAAAAGCCCGCTTTAATGATTGTCCTATTTTATTGTTATCGCGATGAGCATTACGTAATTTATGTGCTTCATCAATCACCACTAAATTCCATGGTACTGCAATAAGCTGTTCCTCAATCCGAGCTGCATAATTATATGAAATTATAATAATCTGCTTAAGATCAAGTGCGTTATATAATCCATTTTTTCTTAATTTTGTCCAAGTTCGAGCATCCAGTATTATTGATGGTAGATTAAATTTATCTGTTAATTCCTGAGCCCATTGACGTCTTAAAGAAGCTGGGCAAATTATAATTAATTTACGTTTCCGTTCTGCCCAGTATTGACATAAGACCAGACCCGCTTCAATAGTTTTTCCCAAACCAACTTCATCTGCAAGTACAACCCCTTTTGAAAGAGGATTATTTAAAGCAAAAAGAGCTGCCTCAATTTGATGAGGATTTAGATCTACGCTGGCATCAAACAATGATTGTGAAATTCGATCAACACTATTAGTTGAATGTTGAATACTCAATTCATGAGCATAGTATTTAGCATGGTATGACGTTATCTCATTCATTAGTACTGGTGCCTATCATTTTTTGATTCTCAATCCACATATTTAGTTCATCTCTACTTACTCGCCATGATGCACCTACTTTGAAAGCTGGCATTTTTCCATTGATAGCCAATCTATATATAGTCCTTTGATTAACTTTTAAAAAATAGCTACTTCCTTTATTGTCATTATTTCATTGTTCATGTTTATTATTGTCAAAGGAGTACAAAGGAGATCATTATGATGCATTGATTGTATATTCTCAATGATCAATCATAGGCTCAGAGAATCAATGTTTAATTAATGATCGGATTATGTTCTGATTATCTTTAAGATGATCAATATGGAGTAAAATTAAATGCAAGATTTTGGTTCATTAATTATAATGGGTCCACAAATGGACGATTTTGATAAAGGAATAGAAACAGCTTATAAACGTGTTCTTCAGTTAAATGGAGTACCATTAGATGGGTTGACGGATCATATAGTAAAAAATCATAGCAGAACAACGGGGTGGGATTGAGGAAAAACTAAGAAACATAGGCTTTCCTGTTCACCTATTAAAACTATTTTCCCTGCACAAGAAAAATGATATAAAAAATGATCAAAAAATCATATTGACCAAAGAAGAGCTTTGTAGCGCAATATTTAACGCAAATGCTTGGGGATTTACCCACTCCAAAATGCACAAGTATTTCATACCTGATGATATAAAACATACAGAAGAAGAAAAGAAGCCTTTTATAATAACGGTATTGGGCCAATCACTGATAAAAGAGCGAAGAAATTCGTTAAAAAATTCAAGAGCACTTTCGAAAAAGAAGAGTAATATCTGCACATCTATTTACAAAAGAAAATGAATGGCATCTATTGTATTTTGATTACAATGACGCTTATGTAAAGACTTATAATCATTTTAAAGGTGGGCCTCATATTCATTATACTTCCTATTTACTAACCAGCATTACAAAAGATGAAGTTTGGACGATGCTTGAGAATAGACAATTGAAAATTCAAAACGAACACTTGAAATATAATCCTCAACTCCCGTAATAAATAAGATATGTAGAAATATTTATAATACTTAAATTAAGCTGGGGACATTCTTACAACCCAATCAATAAACTCCCCTCTCGGATCATCTGTCAAACAAAGCAACCAAGAAGCAGCAACTCTCAACTCTCTAGATAAAATTAAGGCCTCCTCCGGCCCAGGACTCCGAGTTCCCTGCTCCCAATTCCCAATCCTGGCAGCCCCTAATTCTGTCCTTTCTGCCAAAACTTTAATCGTCAACTCATTCGCTTTTCTAGCCTGCGTAATCCTACTACCAATAATTTTTTCATATTCATTTAGGTTCATTTGATATCAATCAGAAATACCCCATTGACACTAAAAAGTGTCTATTTACAATGGGTTATCAACAACACATTTCGTGTTATTGATTGATACTAATTGAAATCATTTGATAATGCAAGTGCTGTTTTTAGCGGTGCTTTTAAAGGATGAAACAGAAAAATGGGATTTTTGTTTGTAAATACCGATGAATTATCTGCACTGATGGGACTGCCTTATATTCAGCAATCAGCCTATCTGCTGGGGATTCGTCCGTATATGGATCGTGAGACCTTTCTGGTAGGTGTTAAGCGTAAAATTAGCTATCAACAACTTTCTGAAGAACTCTATGTTGAACCACACCAAGGTTATGAACATTCAGGTAGTCCAAGCCGTCAACAATTGCGCCGTATTATTTATGCTCTTGAACGAGCAGGTCTTGTTGAAATTCAATCTATTGGTAAACAACTCATTTTAAAATGTCTGTTAGCCAATTCGGATTTGTCTGTTCAAAATAAACCCGACACAAACCCGACACATCAACCCAACACAAACCCGAACGATAAAAATAATATTAAATCATCAGGTTATGATAAAAAATATCGAAAACACAACACAGTAAAAAATACAAAACCCGACACACCTCATAACTCAGAAAATATGTATGTGTGTGTGCGCCAACAATTTGAAAAATTTTGGTCTCTTTATCCACAGAAGCAGGATGAAACCAGAGCGTTTCAGGTGTTTTTTAAATTACGTCCTGATGACCAATTGTTTTCTCAAATGCTTGATGCCCTTCAAGCACAAATCCAAAACCGTGAAGAAATGGAACTCGCGGGTGAGTGGGTTCCCAAGTGGAAATTTCCCGCTAACTGGCTAACCCAACAATGTTGGAACGATGAACTATTACCCCTAAGAACTCAGGAGCAAACGAATGCAAGCAATCAAACAAGTGCTCGTAAAAAATCAGCAGCAGATATCCTCGCTGAATCCTGCAAAGACGCAAGTTTCAGCTTCGACTTTGAAGACGACCCAGCCCCGGAACTCGCAAGCAACGTCATCCCATTCGGCGCAGCCACCAGTTAGCGATAAACGAATTGACACGCTCTTTGCACGCTTTAATGCAATTTATGGGTATTTATGGCTATCTGCATATAACAATGCAAAAGTACTCGATATTGCCAGACTTGAATGGTCTGAAAGCTTGCAAGAATTTGATAATCAAGTTCTGAAACTCGCTTTGGAAAAACCAAGAAAACTGAACATTTTCCGCCTTCATTACCTCTCTTTTATGAATGCTGCCTGACATAAAAAAGGGCATTCAAGCCCGTCAAGAAGCATTAAAGAAGAAAACAGAAACACATACACCTACCGATCCCAAAATTGTCCAATTCCACATCAACGAAATGAAGAAACACCTGTTTATAGACTCAAAGGAGAAAACATCATGTTGACCTTAATCCGCCGTATCGGCGAAGAAATTTACATTGATAAAGGCAGAATCAAGGTGCATCTGCTTTCTGAAAACGAGGGGCTAATCAAACTAGGTATAGAAGCTCCTAAACATGTTGATGTTGAGCGTAAAGAAGTCTTTGTCCGAAAAGCGGTTGAACAACATGCCTTGGCTCAAGAATTACGGAATAAATCGACAGAACAATCAGGAGATAATCATGCTTAGAAAATCTCTATTTTGCGGTTTTGTTTTATGTAGCATAAGTGCTCAGGCAGCTAACATAACCCAAGTCGGTCGCTATGCCACGGTCAATAATCAACCTTTGGCAGCTCAGATTAATCCATTGAAAACCGTTCAACAAATTCATTTTCCTGCATCCATACAGACTATTGGAGAAGCTGTGAATTACTGGCTTCGTTATTCGGGGTATCACCTTTCTCCAAAAGAAAAGCAAAGCGAAGGCCTACAACAAGTATTTCAACAACCTCTGCCGCAGGTTAACCGAAATTTAGGTCCTTTAACTATTACCAATGGGCTGACGGTATTAGTCGGGCAGCATCTATTCAGTCTCAAGCAGGATGACCTGTTAAGAGAAGTCAATTTTAGTCTGATAGCAAGGAGAGCACGATGAAAAAGTATTTGGATGCCAAATGGCTTAGTCTTCTTTTGTTAAATGGATTGTTGATTGTATTCGTTTGTTTAAAAAGCCAACCCTCTGTTGAGAGCAACAAATTTAATACGCTGGATCAGCGATTAACCACCATACAAAAACAACTCAATCAACCTGTGGAACAACCGGATTTATCGCCTATTACTCAAAACATAAAGCAATTGGGAGAGTTCATTCAACAAATACAAAACAAAGATGAACACCAATTAGGTGAAATGTTTACTACTGAGCAAGTTGCCATTAAGAAACAACTTGAAGGCATTACTGATTTGTTGCGTCATCTGGATGAGAAAAACAACCTGTCAAAATGCTTCCTGAAAGCCAACTGCCCTTTAAGGTCTTGAGTATAGATAGTATTCAAGAAGTTTCTGTTGCCTCTGTTTCCTACCATTATAAAACCCAAGCATTGGAAAAAGGTGATTCCTTAGCCGGATGGACTGTCTTTGAAATTGACTTTGCCAAGCAAACCATAGAATTTGAAAATGCTGACAAAGCTCATTTGCTGGTTCATCTGAATCAACAAGAGGTGAGCCATGCTTAAGTTGTCCACATTGACAATCGGTTTACTCTTGGGACAGCAGGCAATTGCTAGTTTGTATATCCCAGGTATTGTCACCCCACCTATGCAAAGTGCTGATAATGCATTGACGAAAGCAGGTCTGGCTGAATTTCATGATGAAATTATTGAAGACAAAGATTTTCAACTTAACGACTTACAAAAACAGGAAGCCAAAGCCTGGGGATTAAGTGAGGCAGAAGAAAAACGCTATCTGCAATTAATACAAAGCAGAAGTGGTATTTACTACAAAGATCTGCGTATGACACCTGTTGATATTCTTGGGCTAAATGCTAGGAATGACGCTGAACGAGCGCATTTCGCCGAACTTGCTGCCCTTCAAGAAGCCCAAAAGGTCGCGCAAAACATAGCCTGGAACAATGCCTTTTACAAAGCCTATAACCAACTGTTTAAAGATGTTCCTGTAGTAGGTGATTTTGATCCATCTCCTTACTCTCCCTATGCACATCAACCCATTCAATTAAAAGAAAGTGAAACGCTCTATTTCTTTATAAGAGCCGATGACGCTGTAACCACCATTGTACTGCAACTGGTCGATGCTATTAGCCGTACACCAAACACCAAGCTCAATCTTCTCTTTCTGGATATGGACAATAGTGCTATCCAACTTTGGGCTAACAGACATCAAATCCCTATCCATTTGGTGACCAGTCAACAAATCACCTTGAACCCAGGTAGCCAACAGTATGAGGGCTTAAAACTCGACAAGAAACAAACACCCTTGCTCTTACTGGCAAAAGGCAAAACTTCGCAAGTCGTCGATTTAGGGAGATTTTAATGATTAGGATTTTGCTCTTGCTGTTGGTCGCTTTAAATGTTCATAGCATGAATGTGATTCCTTTAACGCTGTCACAAAGTGATGCGTCATTAAGACTTAATCTGTCTAGCCCTATTGGCGTACCAGCAAAGAGCAAAGCCACTGTTGGCAAAGTAAGCCGCAAAAAATTGGATACCAATCTGTTAAACATGGCTCTATTTGTCATAGGCGCGGATAGAGAATCCATCAAATGGTTAGAACAACATCAAGAGCAATTAAAATCCATGCAAGCCACTGGGTTCATCACCAATGTGAATGACTTTGAAACCATTGTAGCTCTGCAAGAAAAGTTTAAATTGCCACTATTACCCGTCAATGTTGATCCACTGCTGAATTACATCCATGAACAGCATTACCCCTTAATCATTGCTGAGGGGGTTATATGGCAGTAAAACAATATTCCAGACAAATGACTATGCAGCTTACTTTAGTTCTTATCTTGGGCTGGTTAGCGTTGATTATCTGGGCTGTAAGTCAATGGATGCTTCATGGCTATCCATTTGCCTTTGATAAGGTCAATATCCTTGTAAATACTCAACGAGAAGCCATCACCCCTGTTTATCAAGGTTCACTATTGGCAGCCCTACCATTAGATGCTAAACCTAGCTGGACGCTGACTATTCCCCATTTAAACAAATTAGCGATTAATGAATTTGCAGCAGACTTACTCGAAAAATCGCAACAGTTTTTCCAGCTGGTTTTATTAAGCAGTCAATGTCTGTTAATCAAACTCATCATTTTATTCGCTGCCATGCCTTTGTTTGCACTGACCATGGTTGCAGGCCTGGTTGATGGTCTTAACCAAAGAGCAATACGCACTGCTTGTCTAGGCCGTGAATCCTCTTATGTATTCCACAGGCTCAATCACTATTTAAAAAAGGGACTTGTGATTTTACTCATGCTCTGGCTTGCCCTGCCTGTGAGTATCACCCCTGCTTATGTCTTTGTTCCTATCAGTTTATTGATGGGTTTAATGGTGGCCATGACGGCCAGTCGCTTTAAGAAGTATTTATAGGGAGAAATCATGAAACGATTGCTTTGTTTGACCTTAATGATGATAAGCCTGCACAGCTGGGCGAATAATCCTGATTTAAATGAAACTCTGGTGCGCATCATTAACCAGATTAACGCCATTATGCCTCTGCTTGATGAAGCCCAAACACAGATAACTCCTAATGCTCGCATCCAATTACAAATTGAAAGATTTGAAGATATCCAAGGCCAACACCATGCAGGCTTAAGAGAAGATTTACTGAATATTCGCAATGGCCTGATTGACTACATCAACCAATCCATCATTGCACCACGCAAGATCAAAGCCTTGGAAATGGACTTTGTGAGGAAACCCTAATGAGTAAAGACGAAATAGCCAGAATGTTTGCCACCACCTTTAAACAAGCAAGCAATAACATATCGGCACAAGTCTTTTCCGGCAGTATCCGCTTTATTGCCATAGCCCTGGTGATATTAGCGGTGATGTGGTCTGTCAACCACATGATGGACGCAGAGGAAAAACAACAACATGGATACTTACTGCGTCTGGGTTCTCGGCTCATCAGATTAGTGATTGGTCTGATGATCTTCATTTTAGTTTTATTTGTTAAGGAGACAACATGAAAACAATGCTTCGCTCAATCTGCCTTGGAGTAGTAAATATCTTATATGCCCCTGTGCTATTGGCAGATAACTGGTTCCCTAAAATTTCCGACGCGGACAACATCGGGGACGGCTCTAAAAGCATGATGACCGTGACAGGGAATTACGTCAAACAAGGTCTGGGTTTATTGCTCTTCATTACCGCTGTCGTGACCTTTATTAAATTCATTACCACGGTACAACACGGTATTGAAGAGTCTAAAAAGAACGAAGGATCCATGGTGGCCTTCGGTACTTTTGCCGTAATGGGCATCACCTATTTAGCCATTAGCATTGCTTCTGGTTATGTGGGTTACACCATGATTACCAAGTTCAAAATATAGGAGGTGAAATATGAGTCAGCCTTCTTCGCGCCATCTGTCACACGACTTCCCAGCCTGGAAAGGTTTAAGTCTTCGTGAATTATTTTGGATTGTTATCACCACAACCCCAGCAACTACCCTGTTCTTCGTTCTCTTAGGAGCAATGGTTGAGTTTCCGCTGGCCTCTGGCTGCATCGGTTTTGTGATTGGATTCATTCTGTCTATTACTGTGTGGCCTAAAGGAGTTTCCCGCATCAAAGCAGGTAAGCCCTATGGTTATGTGATGAAGAAAACGATTCAGTGGATGGTGCGATTAAGGCTCAAACATTCACCTTGGATTCATTACCAGGGAACTTGGCAAAAGAATAAATCTGTTGGAGAGCCGCATGTTTAACTACTGGAAAAAAATCGACAACCTACAACATCACAATCGTTTATTACTGGCTTTTGTCGGTGTGTTATCAATCATCATCTTAGCATTAATTATTAACCTGATGATCATGCCCAAACGCTATGAATTCTGGCTTAGTCCTAATATGGCTGCTAATGGCGGTTTAATGAAGGCAAGCGAAATACCGAATGAATACGTGCAAGGATATGTGACTTCCTTAATGCCGACACTCTACAGCTGGTCTAATAAAGGCAAAGAAGAATTCAACCTAAACATTAAAGTCTTTCATTATTACTTCACATCACGGCATGAGCAGTTACTTCGTGAAACCCTGGCAGCTTATAAAAACGCTCAACTCTTTGACCGCACTCAAGTAGCAAGTCTCTATCGCTTTATGGAACCGCAAGACATTAAAAAAATTGGTCCCGATACCTGGGAAGTCAAGCTGATACTACGCATTACGCAAAGGCTCAAAGACAATTCTGCCATGGTCATTGCTGACAAAGTAGTGGCTTATCACCTTCGTGTGGTCAAGCTCAACCTGTCGCGTCTTCACAACCCTTTTCAATTAGCTCTGGATGGCTATACCCGTCCTGAAGAACGTTTACAAGATTTACTGGTCGACACGGAGGAACACCATGAAACTCATTAAAATTAGCTTATTCGCTCTGTGCTTTTCTGTGATGCACCTAAGCCATGCCCTGCAAAGTGAACACCTGGTTTGGGAAAAAGTTCCTTTAACAATTGAATTACCGATCAATAAAGAGCGGTTAGTCCAGTTTCCCCAAGCCATTAAGGTGATTGATCAACAACTCAGTGCCAGCCTCGATATTCTGAAAGTCAAAGGTAGCTTGTATCTTAAAGCCAAAGAATCATTCAAAAATTCTCGCTTGATTGTCCAGTTATTGCCTGAAGGCGAAGTGGTTATTCTTAATCTTAATGCCAATGAGAAAGCAATCAACACCACGCCAATTGAGATTCTAATAGATGATCCTAAAATCAACCTTAATGCAGGAGCCAGTCAATATGAATACAACGCTATTCAATTAACCCGTTTTGCCATTCAAGCCTTGTATTCGCCTGAACGGGTCAGAGAAATTCCAGAGGGAATTTACCGCTCACCTATGCAAACCAATAAAACCATCCCTTTGTTTTATGGTGCAAGCATTGAAGCTCATCCTCTGGCTTCATGGCGTGGCGGCAATCTTTACGTCACCGCAGTCGATTTAAAAAACTTGCTGAATCAACCTATAAAGCTGCAATTCACCAAGCTGATGGGGCATTGGCAAACCGCCAGTTTTTACCCAAAAAGCGAACTGCCGCCACGCAATCAACACGAAAGCACTACTGTCTTTTTAATTTCTGATCAACCTTTTGCAACAGCACTCATCCAACATGCGAGGTACAGCCGATGAATAAAACAATGGCATTAAAATTCTGGCAGGCTCGGTGGTTTTTGCGGTCATTATGATTCTTATTAATAGCCGTCATAGCGCACCGGTTAACAACAATACGCCCAATCCTAATAATTTTGGCGAAGCTATAGCAAGCCAATTCAATGACAATATTCGTGATGTTTCCGCGCGATTATTAGAAACAGAAAAGAAATTAGATCAAATGCACAAAGAGAATAAATCGCTGCAAAAACAATTAAAACAACCCAAACAAGAAACAAGTTTTGCACTGCAAGATGAACTGAATGCATTAAAGGAAAAATTTGCGTCACTCACTGAACATCAAACGCAATCCTACCCCATGGAAGGCAATCAAGCGCCTGTATCCGGTCAAATTAAAGATCTGGATACCTTGCTGGATAAAGACACCGAAAGAAGGCAAATTTCCCTGAACATGACACATCAACTAAGGAAGAAGCACCCACTAAAACGCCTTTTTATACCATTCCAGCTGGCAGCGATTTCAGCAAAATCACGCTCTTATCAGCTTTAATCGGCGAAGTTCCTGTTGAGGGCAAACTCATGCAGCCTTTATTTCCCTTTACAGCAATTGTCAGTCGAGGGGATTTAATGACAGCCAATGGGATGCAACTACCCGAAGAAATCACTGGTATGAAAATCAGCGGTTATTCGATTGGCGTTGGTTCCTTTCTCGATAACATCAGCTGTGTTCGCGCCTATGTCACCTCAGCCCTATTTGTCTTTGAGGATGGACATTTTGTGAATGTCGGCCAAGAACAAATGAAAAGCTCCGCAGAGCTGGTGAATAACGACAGCATTGGTTACCTGACCACGCAATTCGGTAATCCTTGTATCAAAGGACAGTACATCACCAATGCCCCCAGAGTATTAACAGCCTTCATGGCAGCTGGCGGTATTCAAGGTGCAGGAAATGCCCTATCTAAATGGCAAATGAGTTATCAGGCAGAGGGAGGTTCTGCCATTGCCACACCTACAGGCGACTTAGCACACTTTGCTGCTGGTGGCGCAATCAACGAAGGCAGCCAAAAGATTACTGACTGGCTTGAGAAAAGAATCCAGGGCAGCTTCGATATGGTCTTTGTTCCTGCAAGTATCCGCGGCCATACAGGGTTTGTCCCTAATCAACTCAGTTTACATTTCAGCCAAACCATAGCCATTGATAAAGAACACCACGGGAGGGTATTAGATTATGGTTACCATCAACAAAAAACTTTGATAATGCTTTGTCGCTAGTCTGGCATTAAGCGCTTGTTCCACTGCCAGGATGTCGCAAAACGCCATTCCTGAGCAGGGCTTAACCGTCAGACAGTTGTATCAGCAGAGCCTGCAACAACCAATACAAAAGCCTGTTTACCAACAGATGCGTCTTGATGATTCGGGAGAAGAATTTAAGCAACTGCCTAACCCCGAAGTGCCTATCCATGTTTTTGCGCATGTGGCGCAATTGGGTGATGAACAAATCATCAAGCCTGCCTACACGACTCGCTTTTTCCTTTACAAGCAAAACCAGTATGCCTTGGCATCAGAACTGTATTAAGGAGACATAATGAAACGATTATCTAACTGGTTGCTTGGGGAAATGAATCCCCAAGCCATAAAGGAACAAACCGTTAAAAAGCGTTACGCCAATCCTTTACCCTCTTTTGCCGATAGACTGGCTATTGTTGATTTTAATGAACAAGAGCAGATCCTTTTATTTGCCGATGGTAAAAGTTTAGGTTCGGGGTTTGAATTAGGCGACATTCAAGCAGAAGCCGCTTCACCTGAATATTTACAAGCCGTATTTAATAAAATTCGGGATACCTTTGCATCGGTAGTTCCACTTCATGCCGTTGATCCTTGGGTCATGCAGATGTTTGTTCAAGACGAATATTGCCTTGATCCCGTTATCACTCATATTAAAACCCAAATCCCCCAACAATTTAGAGAAAGTCCATTAACGCAAGATTATTTAGAACGCCTGCACGATCTCTACAATAAGATGACCCGACCCGAAGGCTTATTTATTGATCCCAAAACAGGCGCGCCCTACCGTGGACGAAGACGAAGAATCAGAGTTTTGTTTTATAGACAATTACACCAAACCACTCTACCTCGAAAGCAAATTATTCTCGAACATCAAGAAGTCATTAGCCAGATTGAAACCAAACTGCGTTCACCTGGGCTGGAAATCAAACGCCTCAAAGGACAAGATTATTACCAGTGGTGGATACGTTGGTTTAATCCCAAATCAGCTGACGAGATATTAGAACAATACCCTTATCCTAATCCCATACCAGCGGGTTTTAATCTAGCTCAAAATGTATTCTTTGCTCCACCTGAAAGCGATGAACAAGGCTTCATCTTTGAAGGAATAAAACAAAGAATTCTATATGTGGATGGGTTAAAAGAAGCGCCTATCATTGGTTTAGTCTCACGAGAAAGACAGCAAGCCAATCCCAAACATCGATACGCTCTTTTAGACACCTTACCAGAAGGAAGCATCTACACAATCCAAGTCGTCTTTAGTCATGATGAAAATCTTGATTCCCATTTGACTCGATTGGAAAAAGGAATCGTAGGAACCAGTCTAAAACCTCAAGAAGTCAGAGATGATATTAAAACAGCCCGTAATGAATTAAGTACTGGCAATCGGCTGTTCTGGGTTAATCAAGCTGTTTTTATCAAGCCGAAGATGAGCAACAAGCTCAAGTCATAGAAAAAATCTGCATGCGATTTTCAACGATGCCAAAATGCCCTTGATTCATTCTAGCTATGATCTCCATCCTCTCAATTCCTGGCTCAACGCCCTACCTTTTAATTTTGATCCTCATTATGCCCGTAAATACTTATGTTTTGATCGTCTGATGTATGCCACTGAGCTGGCAGCACTGCTTCCGGTCTATGGACGCAACCAAGGGGCACGACATTTACCTTGTTTTCCCTTTTTCAATCGTTTAGGTGAACCCGTTTTCTTTGACTTATTGCACCATGATTTTATTAGCCAAAATTCTCATTGCGCTATTTTTGCTAATTCAGGTGGTGGTAAGTCAGTTTTAACAGGCTGGATGATTCAATCATTATTAGCCATGAAAAATGCCCGAGTAGTACTCTTTGAAATGGGAAACTCTTTTGACAGGATACTCACTCATGCTAAAGCGCACGGTAAAAAGACCAAACAGTTATTACTGAGCAATAAGAAAGATGAAGCAGTCCCATTAAACCCATTTTGCGAAGCATATAAAGCCATTCCCGAAATCACAGATAATTTAAGTACAGAGCAGGCTACCTTAATTGCTCAAAAAATCATGGAATTAAAGAGCAACCTTCAAGAACCTGCTAATTCAGAAGACGTGGTCTGTGGTGATGGTCACCGCTCCTATCTGGCCGAGCTTGCTTTAGCTTTACGTACCATGATTACTGAGGCTAATGCTTTGGAAGAAGAACAATTTACTTTGGCTGATGAAACTCTATTAATTGAAGTGTTAAGTGATGCGATTTTAACTTCCTTTAACAATGACATACCGCAAATGCTCATTGAGCATATCGTATGTGCTTTTAAACGACGACTGGATAGAGAAACAGTTGCTCGCAAGAAAGACCGTATCCTTGATATGCACGACCGATTAAACAGTTATGTCATTAACAGCGCCAAATCTCGTTTTTTTAATGTGTCGACAGAGCCTTTAGGTGACTTTGATATTTTTCATGTTGATATTTCAGCCATTAAGGATGATACCGGCAAATTGGCCTTGGTCATGGTGTCTTTGCTACCAAGAATACTAGCCATGGCGGAAGCCACCCAGAACGATAACAGACCAACCTTTCTCTTTATTGATGAATCCCATTTGCAATTTCAAATCCCTTCTGTTGTGACCGTGTGTTTACTGATTGCCAAAGTAGCAAGAAAGCTCGGGCTTTGGCTGGTTGCTATTACCCAAAACGTCACGGACATGAATTCAGAAAAGGCCACCAAAATTTTATCGTTGATTGAAACCTGGATTTTATTGGGACTTGATGAAAAAGAAATTGCTGATGTCAAACGCTTTAAATCATTAACACCGCAGCAGGAAACCTTAATCAGAGATATTGATTCGCAAAAAGGCTTGTATGCAGAAGCGGTTTTATTAGGGTCACGCTATCAAGGATTATTTCGCGTCATTCCACCTCGCTACCTGCTTGCCCTGTTAATGACTGAAAAATCAGAAAAAGCTCAACGCCACCTCCTGGAGAAAGAACATGATGTCCTTGAAGCTGCTGAAATCATGGCTAAAAAACTCGAACAACCTAAAACGGCTAATCACAATAGGGCTTATTTTTATGACTAAATTGTCCTTTGCCTTAGAAAGCACTAGCCCACCTCACCCTGTGAACACCTTCACCATAGCCACACGGGTTTTGCAAAAGCTATTTCAAAACAGCCATTACAAAGTGATTGGTTCTTGTACCTGGGCTGTAGGCCGCCTACCGCCAAGGCTTGAAGTCACACCCGCGGTTGAGCAATTCTTGCCTGATTTAATCATTACTGTTAGCAATAAACCAGAGGAAAATCCCTGGATTGAAGCACGAACACTTTATGAAAATAAAGCAGCAAGAACGATGTACCAACAAGCCTATAAAGCTGCGACCGGCTCTGCGTTAGGGTTTGGCAATGACAGCGGACAAACCACCGATCTGCATATCAATGATGAACGTACTCGAATCGTTGATGTCATTGGCAGCCCTGCTGCTTTTTATCGAATCCCCTATCTGTCACACAGACCTGAAACAGGTTTTGGTGTTCCTTATTATCTAGCCGAAGCTGATGCGGTCATGGATAGAACAGAAGCTGCTGAATTATTGTACATGGGAACTCATCCACATCTATTAATTAATCATGACATTGGCACATTCACTCAAAATTGGGGTTCTGAAATTCCGCGATTAATGCGAGTGACTCAGCCCTACAACTATAGAGCTTCGGTTGTTGCAGCCATGCACGCGGTAGATATTGTCACCAATAAAAATCCCCTACATGTCACCAAATCAACCCGTAATTCTTGTGGAAAAAACTGTGTAGTGGCTAATGCCATTTATGACCCTAGAAACACAAAGGTCATCTGGCAGGAAATATACCCCATTAACCGAAATATTCATCCAGGTGATGCACAGGATTTTGGTACAGAAGATGACAAAGCGGGTAATGGTAATTATGTATTTGTCCTCTGGCGTAAATACCGCGGCTGTATTCAGCACCAAGGCAAACTTGTGAACTTTTTAACCTTTCCCAAAGTAGGACAACCTCAAAAACGATAGGACGATGCCATGAAGAAATCACTACTACTTAGTTTACTAATCCCCTCACTGATCCATGCTGGCAGCTTTATGCCTAGCCAATCTGATTACTATTACGAATTAGGAGGAACATCCAATTTATTTATTCCACCAGTCAATAAAGATCAAACACTGGTTATTGGTGCAGATATAGATGGCCGTATGGGCTTTTCCTGTAGCGGTTTTAATCCTGTGGTATCCATTACCAATACTTTTCAGGATTTAAAGAAATCAGCATTAAATATCCCTGGCGGTGTAATTGATAATTTGAAAGGCTCTGTCGCAGGCTTTCCCCTTTATAAACTACAACAATCCATGCCTGCTTTATACAATGTCCTACAAAATGCTGCATCTAGCGCGCAAAATGAATTTACCCTCAAAGTTAAAGATTGTCAGGAAGTCAAACAAGCATTGGAACAAAACCAATCTCCTATGGAAGGCATTTTATCAGTATCAGATAGTCAGGGATGGCTCGATGCTGCCAAACGGGCTAAGAAGGAAAACGTCGATGTGACCGAAACGTCAAAAAGTATTGCTCAAAAACGAGATGAATACGGTCTACCCTGGATAGGCAGCGATAAAGGCAATGCTGGTGGTAAATTCCAACGCCCCATTAAAGTGATTAATGATGTAGTCATTGCTGGGTACAACATTCTTTTGGAGAGAAAACCTTTAAATTCCTTGGAGAAACCAAGTACCAAAATCCCTATGACACTAAGCTGGCCAACGCCTACTGATGCTGCCAATTGGGCAGTTAAAGTTCTGGGTGATATTCAAGTCAGCAGCAGTGAAAACAAACAAAATCACGATGCCAAAGCAGGGATAGGCTTATCAGCCTTATTGCAAAGCTGTGCGAACGCTAATACCTGTAGTCAGAACATTGCCAAAGCCTTATGGAATTTAGTCAATGGTACATGGACACTGACCGAAGAAAATCTGCATAAAGTCAGTGCCTCCAATTTACTGATTACTGATGAAGTCATTATCACAATTCAACATTTACCTCGTGAAGAACAGATGCTCACTGTCTCGAAATTAGCTGAGGAAATTGCTGTCCAAAATATGTTGGATAAAGCCTTAATGATGCGTCGTATTTTACAAGCAGGATTGCAAGTACAAGAAGTGCAAAACTTAAAACCTGCTATGAACATGGTCCTTTTTGCACTGAAAAAATTGGATGATGACATTCACTCATTGTCATTTGAAAACGATGTCCGCAAGAAAATGATGAATGAGACTTTGGGAACCATTATGGACATTCGCCACCAAGCACAAAACCAAAATATCCCAGGCCAGGATCATGAACAACCAGCAGTAAAAAATGGTGCAATCTACATTAAAGAAAATAAAGGAGCCTAATTATGATCGTCTTTAATCCTTTATCCCTCTACACCACCTATCTAGGCTGGCAACAGTATGAGGTTCTATTTAATGCTATGTGGCAAACAGGGCTGTTATATCTTGGCTTTTTGGCCATTGGTTATCGCTTTCTTAAAAATGTGCTTAATCCAGCTGGCGCTTTCTATGCGGTTGAACATGCTTTAAATAATTTCCTTTATGAATTGGCAATAACTTTCCTGATATGTAGCTTATTTGTCTATCCTTGTGTACCGTTGGAAACTAAAGCCCTACAATTTAAACCCTTATGCGGACTGAAAAACCCAACGACTGCGGTCATTGGCGACAGCGGCACAACTTATGATGAAGCCTTTGCAGATCTACTGACTAACCAGGTCAAAATTCCTATAGGCTTTGCCATCATCCAGAATTTTATATCGAGCTTTACCTACAGCCTTATGAAGGTGACGGGTTGCACCGATAGTTTGCAATCCATTCAAGGAGATTTAGTATCAACCTATCTACCCCAGAGCGTTCGCAAACAGGCATTGGATTTTCATAGACAATGTTTTATTGAAGCCAGAACTCAATTCAATAGTGAAAAGCATGAAGCCAGTGAATTAGACCCTATGCTCAAACGCTATGGCGGTGAAGATGACTTAAACTGGATGGGTTCTAAAATCCTGCAAAAAATGTATTACAGCAAACTTCATGCTCGCCAACCCGTGCCAGGATTTACCTTTCATCAAGCCCCTAATCGCAATCTTGAAAAGGCAGCGAATCGTGGCGATATCCCCCCGAACGATTGCCAGAAGATGGTTATCCCAGCTGTCAGCAATGGTGGAACAAAATCAAAACTGACCTGGTTGAAGTCTCTAATCAGGCCAGTGTTTTTAATAAACACTTAAATTACTACGCCATGCTTGATAGGGTTCGCCAATATAAAGTAAAACACCCAAAAGCCTGGAAAGCAGACATCAGCGCAGAAGATTTTATTGCGAAAATGCTCTTGCAAGAAAGCAAAGACATGCAGACCAGTTCTGTGCAAAACCTCATGGATAATAACAATGGAAAGGTCGCAACTGCCATTACCCATAGCCTGGTCAATGTCGGACAATGGACAAAATCTTGGACATCCACCCCATTAAAAAGAGAAGCAATCATGCAAACCCTGCCCGTCATGCAAGCGTTTTTCATGTTCTTTTTAATCATTTTAACGCCAATAGTATTGTCCTTAAGTTGCTATAGTCCAAGAGCATTGGGCAGTCTGTGCGCCTTGTTTGTTATGGCTATCTTTCTTCAATACCTCTGGCATCTGGTCGGATTTCTCGAACGCTCTGTGCTTGATCCATTAGGGGAAAACGATGCTATTTCGGCCATGAAGAATATGGCTGTAATGTTTTACTTTGTAGCACCCGTTTTGTTACTCAGATTATCTAGTCATTTTTGGCGGTGACGCTGGTGCAGGTCTTATGGATTTAGTCAGCGGTTCTGAACGCCATAGCGATAACGTAAGTCAATCAGGTATGCAGGTAGCTAAAACAGGCGTTAAAGTGATATCAGGAGGTCTTCGATGAAGGCCTTATTTAGACTCAAGGGATTCATTGTATTCACGAATACTAATCAAGCCCTTATCAAATTTTTCTTGAGCCTCATAAACAGTCAAATAGCGTTTAGCAGGTTTATCCTCGGCTACGCCAACAAGGGCATCAAGAACCACCGCCAACAAGCGAAATACCTTTCTCATTTGGAGCTATCCCTATGATTAAACATTACATCCGCTCATCCATTATAGTACTGATTCAAGCCATTTTACCAATCATTGGTTTATTGATGATTGCTCCTTGGATTATCAATACAAATATTCTCACTCGTTGGCAACATACATTCGCTAATATACAACCGTTGTTTCTAGGCTTACATGGACTACTTTATCTGGCTTTGATTTTGTTATGGCCAAAGCTGGTCACACGCATACAGATTAATAATCAACTCTCATCCGAACAACTCAAAACAGCCCTCAAAGTCCGCTGGTATCTACTGGCTATTTTCTTATTTATTGATGCACTGATGATTTGGAGAATGTTATGAGCGAATATCCTATTAATAACCTATTTCGGGAACCAACCGAAGCCTGGTCAGCGATTACCTGTTTGTCTTTGGCTCTACTCGCTTATAGCCAACCACATCTGTTCTTGCTTACGCAAACAATGAGTCTATATGCAGCGATTACACTATCAATCCCTGGTGTCTATAGAGCATGGCAAACAATAAAGGTTAAGCGATATCACCGCAGACTTTTAGCCATGCCAACCTATGCACTATCTACCACTGAAATTCCTTTATCCAAAAACTGGTTATTCCTTGGTAAAGGCTTTCGCTGGCGACCAAGCCATACCCAAAAGTTGCATCAAATCAAACAAGTCAAAAATGAAAAATTCATGCAACGAGGCTATTGCTATCAGTTGGCTAGACAATTTTGCCAAAACCATGAGCACACTCGATTAGCAAAATGGCTTAACAACCGTTCCAAGTTAAATCCATTTAGACCCGATCCTCCTGTTGGAGGAAGTCCTTTCCTGCACGGGGTTGGAGAAGAAGATAAGCCCGTTTACATTCCTCAAGATGTACGTGTAGGTCATACTTTTGTAGTTGGCACTACCAGAGTTGGCAAAACCCGATTAGCCAGTATTTTGATTAACCAAGACATCCGAAACGGCGATGCCGTTATCGTGGTTGATCCTAAAGGCGACCAGGACTTAGTTCGAGACATGATGGCTGCTTGTGAAGTATCAAGACGAAAAGAAGATTTCAAAATTGTTCACTTAGGCTTTCCAAACCAATCGGCACGGTACAACCCTCTCAAGAACTACGACCAAATCAGTGAAGTAGCTACACGAATCACCGATGCAATATCCGCAGAAGGTGAAGGGAAACAATTTGCAGCCTTTGCTTGGAAGTACGTCAACATTGTGGCTATATGCCTTGAAGAAATGAAACAACCCATTACCTACCAATCCATAGCCTTTTATATCAGTCGATTGGATCAACTATTGATGACATATGCCGACACCATTCTACCCAATCACTATCCCAACTATCATCAAGAGATTGAAGCTATTATAGAGGAACATGACAGCAAAATTGGTAAAAACAATAAAACCAAATCCCCTATGGAACGCCACCAGGCAGTCATTCAATATGTCAAAGACCACATCAACAAAACCATCAAAAGTAACAATGCCGAAGCGCTTCATGACCAAATCCTAATAGACCTTTATGATGCAGCTATTATGGATAAACACTACTATGACAAAATCACAGCCAGTGTCGGTCCTGTGTTATCTGAAATTAATAAAAGTAATGCTTCTAAAATTCTGTCATCCAAAATTGAACCAGGAGATATTGAACTGATGGATGTCATTAAAAATAAGAAGGTACTTTATATTGGCTTAGATAGTCTGACAAATCCTAATATCGCCCAGGCAGTAGGTAAGGCTTTCTTATCAGATCTTGTTTCCACTGCTGGCAAAATCTACAAAGAACCCAATGCTCGTTATACATTGAATCTGCATTGTGATGAGCTATCAGAGATTATCCAGGATTCATTTGTGAAGATTCTTAATAAAGCTGGTGGAGCTGGGTTTCAGGTTACTGCTTATGCGCAAACTATTCAGGATATGGAAGTTGCGCTTGGTTCAAGGGCTAAAGCTGAGGTATCTGAGGGGAATTTTAATACCTTGATAATGCTTAGAGTTAAAAATGAGGAAACGGCGAATCTATTGGTTAAAGTGCTGCCGCAAGTAGGTGTTGTCGGGCATACCCAAGTTTCTATGGTTAACGACACACCACATGGGGATGATGGGGTGTATTTTAATACGACTAATGAAGACAGAGTACAAACGTCTTCTGTGCCGATGATTGGAGTGGATGATATTATTTCTTTACCTAAAGGACAGGCTTTTATGATAGTAAATGGTGGCGAACTATACAAAATTCGAATTCCTCTACCTTTAAGTTGCAAAAAACAAGCTAAAACACCAATGCCAATATTCAGCACCTACTTCAATCGCACTGTATGATACAATTTATTCAAAGCACTATATTCCAATCATCTAATGAAGATTTAGTTCTAAGGGTATAACCGGAATGCACATGAATGAATACTGTATCTAAACGATCTGAAAAATATACTATTGTCTCTAACACATTAGCATGTATGAGCAATCAACAATTACAACAAGTCCTGTCTACCGGTAAAGAGATGCATGCTGGTATTGGAGGTACTTCTATTCAAATAGAAATCGAAAATATCCCAGTATTCGTAAAAAAGTTCCTATTACCGAAATTGAACTAATACCAGATAACTTCATGTCGACAGCCAATATTTTTAATTTACCGATGTGCTATCAATATGGTATTGGCTCAGCTGGCTTTAGCGTTTGGCGTGAACTTGCGGCACACATCATGACAACCAATTGGGTGATTAGTGGTAAATGCCCCAATTTCCCAATTATGTATAGCTGGCGAATTATCCCAAACTCTTTAAGCAAAACAGATCTTTCCTATTGGGGATCTACAGAAAAATATTTAGATTATTGGGAAAACAACGAAAATATCAAAGAGCGTGTATATAGTCTAAATAGTGCCAACACTAGTGTCTTATTGTTTCTTGAGCATTTCCCGAAAAATTTACACCAACATTTAAAAGAAGTATTGTCATCAAATATCGCTGAATTAGATTCAATCAAATATTTTAAAAATTGAATGAATCATTTGAAAGGGTTTTAGAGTTTATGCATGAAAATAGTTTTCTTCATATGGATGCTCATTTTCATAACATTTTAGCCGATGAGGATGACATTTACCTCAGTGATTTTGGTTTGGCACTGTCAAAGAAATTTGATTTATCAATAACCGAACAAAACTTTGTAAATGACAACAAAAATTATGATAGATGTAGTTATTC
The DNA here is from genome assembly GCF_000308315.1 of Legionella tunisiensis. Classification (GTDB taxonomy): domain Bacteria; phylum Pseudomonadota; class Gammaproteobacteria; order Legionellales; family Legionellaceae; genus Tatlockia; species Tatlockia tunisiensis. The sequence continues at coordinate 27,626 of NZ_CALJ01000010.1, forward strand.
TGTCAATTTACTACATGGTGTCCTAACAACCTATGCAGGCAAAGAACATTGGGATAAGACATTAAACGATTACTTAACAAATAAACTTTCAATTAAGTTGCCCGATAAAATAAAAGAAATATTATCTAAAAATGCTCCTATTGCAGAAAAAATGCATGAATTTTATAAAGAAATTCAGAAAGATAAGTCAACTCCATATCCATCAAATCAGTTAAGTGTTCTATTGGAGAATTATGATCCAGAATAATGACAATAAAACGTCAAGTGTATTGAATTTATTATTCGATTATATGCGTCAACACAAAAGAAGCACCTTCTTTTTTGTTGCTTTTGGACTATTTTGGGCATTTACATTGCCGTATATGTCCTACTTGTTTGGCGTTATTATCGACAGAATCAAAACACATGGCCTTGAATCTGTTTCTGTATATTCATTAGTTCTTGTCCCATTATGCTTATATGTAACCATCCACGTTTTACGCAGTGTCGGCTATTATGCTAACGGCTTATTTTCACTGCTAAGCATTCCCGCATATAAATCCGAAATGGTGAAAAACTTATTTACTCATCTAGGTAAACAATCCATCGATTATTATGAAGCAAAAAATCAGGATTTTTATCTAATAAAGTGATGAATGCTTGCATAGGATTAGAGCCGGTCATAGTTAATTTGTTTTTCACGATTTTCCCCCAATCCTTAGCAATTTTGATTACGGGGATTTTATTGTCCACTGTCATCCCTTATTTTGGAATTGTACTCTGGGTTTGGGGAATAGCCATTATCATTTATACCTATCAATCAGCCAAATTAGGTCAAAGAAAAGCCTCCTCATTTGCTGATGCTTGCAGTGTCTTTAATGGTCATATTGTAGACATTATTACGAATATTCAATCTGTTATTCATAATGCCACTTTTGACCAAGAGACAAAATTGCTTAAACAAAATATGAATGACTTGATTGACAAAGAACGCCTTCGTAATCGTCATGCCAATAAAGTCATGTTTTTGCAGCATCTTGCAATGAATGCACTCGTTGCATTTTATCTTATCGGTTCCATTATTGGATACAAAAACCATCTAGTGAGTATTGGCGAAGTGGTGTTCGTCATGACGGCGGTAACAGCCATTGCTGGTTTAACCAGCAGTCTTGGCAATTGTTTTTTAGAGTTCATTTATAACATTGGTTTATTACAAGACGGGTTAAACTTATTGAAACATCACCCCGATGTAGCCGACAAGGAATACGCCTCCAGCCATAAAATATCCAAAGGGAATATTGAAATCAAAGACATCACTTTTCTCTTACCCATCTCAGCCGACAGTTTTTAAAAATTTTAGTTTGTCCATTCCTGCTAAACAAAAGATTGGGATTGTTGGGAGTTCCGGTGCTGGAAAGACAACATTAATGAAGCTCATTATGCGGTTATATGATATCAATGAAGGAAGTATTGAGATAGACGGTATCAATCTTGCCGGCTTTACTAAAGATTCATTACGTAGCCAGATTGCTATTGTTCCACAACATTTAAACTTATTTCATCGCAGCATTTTTGAAAATATTGCTTATGGTTGTGGGCACGTTAGTAAAGAGGAAGTCATTGCTGCCGCCAAAAAAGCCAAGTGCCATGACTTTATTACCTCACTAGAGCACCAATATGACACCATTATCGGTGAGCAAGGCGTAAAATTATCAGGAGGTCAACGACAACGCATTGCCATTACTCGTGCAATTTTAAAAAACG
>NZ_CALJ01000009.1 GCF_000308315.1 Legionella tunisiensis
ATATTATGTACTATGCTGACAAACCTAAACCCAGATTTAGAAACTTGTTATCCGAATCAATCCAACACATCAAAACCAATAAACTCCAATCTCTATATGTCTTTTTCCTAAGCTGCCTCGGCGTCACCACCACATTTCAAATCTATATATACGGACCAATGCAAGCACACCTGTCGCATAACTTTAGTGATCAGGAAATTATGATTTCTAATATCACTTCTTTGATTGTGCTTCTGTGTGTTTTCCCTTTAGTAGGACGATTATCTGATAGAGTAAATAGAGAAAAGATTATGATTACTGCAAGTGTAGGCTTTCTTACTCTATCCCAACCCTTCTTCTATTATTTATCAAACGGTAATTTTCATCAGTTGCTCTTAATCCAAGCTCTCATTGCTATTCCAGCCGGTGCATATTACGCTACTGTGCCTGTTATGTTGGCTGAAATGTTTCCAATTAAGTTACGATGTACTGCTTTATCATTTTTGTATTCTGTGGCGGCTAGCTTAGCCGCAGGATTGGCGCCATTATTGTCTATGATATTGCTAAGAGAAACACAAATTGCAACTTCTCCTACATTATTAGTCATCATCTTAGTAATTATTGTATTAGCGATACAACTCAAATATTCTAAACGAATGAGCGCTAAATTAATTTTACGCTGAGATGCATTTAATATATTTATCTCTCAGGGTTTGTTCTTAGGTTATTTGGTTCTAAATCAAAAATGATGGTCCAAGATTTTGGCAAAAATTCGCTTTACATATCCATCCTTGTCTTCTTTTTGGAATAGTATATGATTATTTGCAAAATCCTGTTCCTTATTATCACCATGTTTCCACCAACTAACTTCTCTCTGATAAGTATTAGATATAATAAATGAATCCAATATAACATTAGGATCAGCTAATCGATTTTGAATATCTTTGATAGTTCTGTAAAATTTTATTTTAGGATCATCAAAACCATGTATTCGCGCTAACCCCTTGGGATCAATGAAGCAAACATGTTGCCTGTTTTCAACAATAAGCCAGAGAATAAAATCAGGATAAAAGTTGCCTGCCTCAAAAAAACCAATGCCAGTACCTTTACTTTGATTTCTTAATAAGAAAAGCTCTTTGTTGTCAAAAAACTTATTGTTTTGTGTATGAAAATTCTTTAAATCTTCAACAAATGAATACTCACCATCATTTAATGCTACTGGTGTAAGTTTAACTATTTCATTATTTTTAAAATAAATCAGTGGCTGGTATAAGTGCCTTGAAAAATCGAAGGCTGTTAAATTTGCAAATGACCAAGTATCATGAAATGTTCCTGAAGAAAGTCGCTCCTTTAATTCATTAATTTTATCAATCCAAAGCTGTTCATTATGATCAATAGTTGCCTTATATTCATTAATAAAATTTTTATCATTTTCGTTCAGTTGGTAGTATTCAATGTGTGGACTCTCATATTCCTGCTTACGAAAATGATAATATCGCTCAGCATATTTTTAATAAGGCTAACAGCAATTTCTTGCCACATGTGAATGCGATCAAAATTGGTTATTTCCAATAAATCTGCAGGGATTAATAAACGATACCAACTGGGATCACACAACAAATCTTTTATTTGGTTACGATCAAGTTGGAGGTTGTACCACGCTTTCTCATTCTTATATTGAGCTAGTTCAGAATAAATTTCATCATAA
>NZ_CALJ01000008.1 GCF_000308315.1 Legionella tunisiensis
ACACCTTGCCGCTGCAAGACCATATAGAAGCTTGATAGCTGATTCTGAATATGTTCGTCCCATAACAACCTTTTGTTTTCTTTATATTATATCAATCCATACAATTTATTCATTAATGATATTTGAAATTGTTGAAGGATATCTATTCGTGTATGTTTAGTTCTGGTTTAGTTTTGGCTTTCAAAGTACACCCAGAAGTACACCTAGCTAATATTTTTGATTTTTAAGGGGACTAACTAAGAAGATTCAACTTACTGATTCTAAAGGGGATTTGATGGTCGGGACGGAAGGATTTGAACCTTCGACCACTAGCACCCCATGCTAGTGACAACCAATTTCATTTAATTTCAAACAAATTCAATTATAACCATAATACCCTTTTAAATAAAGGATTATTTGCATTTCAATATTTCAAATGATATAAATTGATTTCATACAAGTAAACAAAAAAGTGTAGCCAAAGGTGTAGCCAGAAACTGGAGTCATACAAGGATATAATTATGGAAAAGTTTACCCATAACAAAATTGCTAATTTAAGTGCCGAAAAAAATCGTTATCATATTACTGAGGGTAATGGCTTTTGTTTAAGAGTTTCTCCTAAAGGTACCAAAACCTGGTTCTACCGTTATAAATTTGGCGGTAAAGAGAAATGGCTCACTATTGGTAATTTTCCAGTAATGGGTGTTGCTGAAGCTAGAAAAGCCTTTAATGATTTATGGGAGATAAGGCAGTCTGACCAAGACCCAGAAGACATTATCCAAAAAAACTGCTCCAAAAAATAATAATGTGAAAACGTTAATTTCTGATTGGTACAACAATTATATTGTTAAACACCGTAAACAACCCCAACAGATTAAACAACAAATTGATGCTGACATTATCCCTCTATTAGGAACATTAGAAATTGAAAAAATACAACCTCGAGACATAGCAAAGGCCTTGGATAATATAGTTCAAAGAGGCTCCCCTGTTCACGCCAATAAAGTACTTAGTACCTTGAAACAAGTATTTAATTACGCGGTAAGTCGAGGAGAAATTACAATTAATCCAGCTATAAATATTCGAGCAAGAGACATAGGTGGAGCAGAAAAACCTCGTGATCGCAATCTCGATCTTGATGAAATAAAAAAATATGGCTATTTTTGGATAGCGATGATCACTCTATGTCGATTCAGATTAAAAACGCCATTAAAATCATATTATTAACTGGCACAAGAACTGGTGAGTTAAGGCTAGCAAAATGGTCTGAATTTAATTTTGAGAAATCTCTTTGGATTATTCCCCCCGAAAATAATAAAATCGGACTTAGTATGAAGATTCATCTGAGCGAGCTTACTAAAAAGCTTCTGTTGGAAATCAAAGAAATCAGCTTATCTAATTTTGTTTTAGCTGGGGTCGATGATGATTCCCCACTAGGCGATAAATCGATATCTAAAGCTATTCAACGCATACAAAAACGAGTGGGTATCCCACAATGGACTGCCCATGATCTCAGACGCACTTTTGCCACTCAGCTTGGAGAAACATTGCGAATCGACCCAGTAGTTATAGAAAAATGTCTTGGACATAAAATGCCTAAGATCATGGCGACTTATAACAAAGACGAAATGCTATACCAGCGCAAAGAGGCTTTAGATAAATGGAGTAGCCTGATAGAAGAACTAACAATAAACAAATTTGAATTTGTGCAACTATAGTGGTACAATTATAATGAATAGAGATATTGAATATATTGCCTATCAAGGCGAAAAGTTTATGATTGAATGGTACTTTGACGAAAAGAAGCATAGCCAATCTCAAGAATATTATTATTCTCTGAATAAAGACGAACGCATTCAGTTGTTGAAGCTCTTAAAGAGAATGGGCGATGCCGGTATCATTCACGATAAAACCAAGTTTAGACATGAAGGAGACAAAATTTATGCCTTCAAACCTAAGCCAGATAGATTTTTATGTTTCTTTTTTGAAGACAGAAAAATAATTTTAACTAATGCCTTTAGGAAGAAGCAGGATAAGTTACCTTTAACCGAAAAGGAAAAAGCCTTAAAGTTTATGGATCAATATACCAGTAGAGTAAAAACAGGTGATTATTATGACTAAGAAACATTTATCTACTTTTGAACGAGAAATGCAGGACCCTCTTTTTCGTGAACAATTTGAAAAAGAATATGATGAGTTTCTATTATCTGAAATCATCAAAGCACTTATGAAGAATGGCAAAATGACCGTGAGAAAACTGGCCGAAAAAGCAGGGCTTTCTCCAACTGTAATTCAAAAAATTCGCTCCGGTGAGCAAGAAGATGTAAAGCTTAGTAACTTCCTAAACATCTCTCACACTTGCGGTTTTAAAGTAATTTTAGAGAAAGGTGACGATAAGTATTACTTATAACACTTGGCAATTTACGTGAATTGTCTAAAGCAGCCATTAGCCACTTCAGACAATGAAAATAAATTTATCTGACATATTGATTAATCCAGTTATCAATCACTTCCTTATGCCAGGCTAGAGTTGTACCATGTAATTTTACTGGCGTAGGGAATTTCCCTTCACTCCACCAGCGGCGTAAAGTCAACCGATCCTTGCCGATAATCACTTCTACATCATTGATAAACAAAATCTGTTGTGTAAATAACTCATTAACTTGTTGCATCATTGATTCCCCCAATCCTTTTATCATTTAAGCTGCAAACGCGCCTTCCATTCACCTTTGAGTTCCATATCAATAACGGTGGTGAACAGCTTCAGCAAATTCAACTCCACCTTGCTTTCTTTAGGTAAACGATTGTGCTGATAGATTAGCTGCAAATGAGCAAGTGGTGAGCTTGATAAATTAGCGATTCGTTGCAGAGAATAACTAGTTGAATCCAGTAAATACTGAATAATACCCTTATATATGGTGATTTTTTGTTCATAAAACATGCGATATACTCCTGTAAAACATGGTACTAAATTTCAAACTGCGCGAAATTAACATTAAGTATCATTTAGCGAAACTAATATTAAAACGATATTAAAATAATTATCAATATGTATTTTTAAGAAATTTAAATTAATATACAATATGATATTGAATGATATCGTTTTATATGATAATTTTTTTAAGACTTTCGATTACAAGGATAATTTTATGAATAAGGGAGCATATCAATCTTTTGCAAATCGCTTGATCCACACCCTCAAAGATAAAGGATATACTGCTTCGCGCTCCCCCAATGGGATTTGTATTAAAACCTTGGCTGAGTTTGCAGGCGCATCTGAACAAATCTGCCGCCGTTATATACGAGGTGATGCGTTACCCGATTATGAGAAGGTAAAACAACTGGCAAATCATCTAGATGTTAATCCTGGCTGGCTATTGTTTGGTGAGGAAGAAGATGCGATCTCTAAGAAAAATAAAATTGAGGAAACATTGCTTCATTATATCTTGAAGCAAAGTCATCATTTATACCCCGTTGCCCATGGTAGTCATGACGATTACGCCGATTTTGTGTTAGGATTGATAAAAGAAGTCCGTTCAATTGACACAACGGAAAACAATTTACTAAAAATCATTGACTTGGCGATTGGCTCCATTTCCTCCTACGAAGAAAAAGAAAAAAGCACAGTCATGCAGTTTAAGAAGTTTGTAGATATGGATGTAACAGCTGTGGAAGTAAAGCTTCACCCTAAAGCCAAGGAATTTCTCTTTGAACATTTTGTCACTATGCGCAAAGTGTTCTCTGATGTACTGGGGCAAATGGAAACAGACTATGTTTCTATTGCCCTCATCAATCAAGCCGGTCAAATTTTTTCCTGTCTTCGAAACCCTCAATAGAACAAAATTTAATTGAAAAAATCTCTGGACCTTTGATGGCTGCTATCAACCAAGCTTTATTAACCAAGATCAACCAAAATTATGGAGTGAACTCCCTCATGTAGACAGTATAGAAACAATTAAAAAGTACAAACAAATAGATCCTGGATTCGTTACAGGGATTTCGATTCCTACTGAATATGATTCTTACAAGGCAATCTTTTCATTTGGATTAAAACGGATAAATCCCTATATCCAGAACAAAATCTCAATCCATTGCGAAAAATTGTCAGCCATGGGCAAATATGCTTTAAGGCAAATTCAAGAATATTTAACTTTCCCTGACAACCAGCCGTGCGTGACGACTAAGCCCAAACTGAGATTAATCATCAATAATCAGGTGACCTATGAACACACTTCTTGATAAAAACGACCCTATTTTAAGACAAACCGCCGAGCCAATTGCTGAATCAGAATTTGGTAGCGACTCGCTAAAAGAGCTTATAAAAACCATGTTTGACATTATGGCTGACAAGGGTGCCGTAGGTGTAGCTGCTCCCCAAATAGGCATCAGCAAGCGGGTTATTGTATTTGGAACTAATTACACAAAACGGAGAAAACCAGAATACCCAATTCCTGATATTGCCTTAATCAATCCGTCATTAAAAATCTTATCTCAAGAAATTCAAACTGGCTATGAGGGTTGCCTTAATTGCGGTGAATTAATGGGAGAGGTTCCAAGAGCCATGGAGATTGAATATTCCGGCTTTGACGTAGATGGGAATAGAGTTAGCAAAAAAGCTTCCGGTTTAGAAGCTCGTATTCTTCAACATGAAATTGATCACTTAAATGGCTTCTTATTTTTTGATCATGTGGAAGATAAAGAATCATTAACCACAATGACTGAATTACAAAACAAAGGATAGGCAAGATGAAACATCAAACCCGAATCATTCTGGCAGGTACACTAGGCAATCTGATTGAATCCTTTGACATGGCTATTTGTGGCCTATTATCAGTTTACTTAGCCAAATACCTCATCGGTGATTCTACTAAAGGGTTATTTCTCGTTTTCCTAACATTCTTTGCTGGATATTTAGCTCGGCCAATAGGTGCAATGATAATGGGTTTATTATCTGATATCTATGGCAGAAAGATTATTCTCGCCGCTTCTATTCTGACTATGGGATTATCTACATCTTTAATAGGCTTTATACCATCTCACAGCATAATTGGGCTAACATCAATATTTCTGCTGCTCTCGCTAAGGATCATTCAAAGCTTTTCATGTGGAGCTGAGTATCTCAATTCATCTGCTTATCTGGTAGAAAACGCTGAAGCCTCAAAAAAAGGTTATTCGGGTAGCTGGGCCTCCTTTGGTGCTATGGCTGGAATGATGATTGCCTCCTTAGTAGCACTTTCAATAACTTATTTATAAA
>NZ_CALJ01000007.1 GCF_000308315.1 Legionella tunisiensis
CATCCGTGATTTCGTAATAACTTCGTATAGCATACATTATACGAAGTTATACGACGAAGGAACTAGCCGAATTTTTTGAGCAAGCGAAGTTAACTACGACTAAAAAAGTAAGTGAGACTGCCGAAAAAGCCAAAGTTGATCCACGATTTGCTGTTTTATTGCAAAAGATACCTGAAGAGGTAACGGACTATTTGGCGCACACCGATGATCCTTGCCTCATACCCAAAGTTGTTGATTGGTTAGAGCATAAGCTCCTTAAGTTTTTCGAAAATACACCGGTTGAACAAGTTGAAGTCCGCTTTAACGAATTTGAGCAAGACTTCATGCACTTTATCCAAGAATTGGAAGACCAGGGTTTAACAAAAACACCTGTCACCGAGGATGGCATTTTAGTCGACAAAATTTTAGTTGCTTTACATCACATCAAAGTACAAATTAAAGCAGGCATGGGTGACTTGGATAACCTGCTTGGTAACCAATGGAATAGCCCTGAAGGACAGGACGTCGAAGAGCAAGTGCCTGGCACTTTACAACAATTGGATGCCTATTTAGTTAAATTCGTTACATCAGACATACCGCCCACTAATGAAGATAAAGAAATTATCAAAAAATGCTATGAGGTATTACAACCTTATTTAGCTCAGGTAAATAAAAATTACTATACAAACGATTTATTAAAAGACGCTCCAGATTATCAGAAAATTTTGCAGAAAATCCTCATTCAGGATAGAACAACACTGATTGCAAAAATTAAAGCTGGTGCCCTAAATAACATGTTTCACCATGTTCTTTCCAAGGGAACGCCAGAACTTCAACGGGTAATCGACGCACTGACGACAAACATTATTCCACGACATGACCTTGAGCAAATCTCTCACCGCTTCCGCCAAGCGCTGGAAGCAGAGCGTTTAACACGACCCCCTTCAACGCCAGAGGGCGTTTTAGCTGATAAGGTTTTGGTTGCTTTACGCCAGGTTGAAGCAATCAACGTAGACATGGCTGAACTAGACAACCTGCTTGGTAACCAATGGCATGTTCCTAAAGGACAACAAGGCAAAAAGCCAGTTGCGGGTGTTTTACAAAAACTGGATACCTACATCGCTAAAAAACGAACGCCGCTAACCCCTGTTGATAAAGAGACTATCAAAAATCACTATAAGGAATTACAACCTTATTTAGCCCAAGTAGATGAAAGTTATTATACAGAAGATTTATTCAATCAGCCCCCTGATTACGAACAAATTTTGAGCAGGATTCTCATTCAGGATAGAACAACACTGATTGCAAAAATTAAAGAAAGTAAAATAAATAACGTGTTTCACCATGTTCTCTCCAAGGGAACACCCGAACTTCAAAGAGAAATAGGCGAGCTTGTTGCAACGATCATTGCACTGCCTGAGTTTCCAGCAGAAATGACGGAAGAGCAGGTGGATGCAATGAAGCGCAAAGCTGCTTTACAGGAGCTCATTGAAGGGGTTAAGAAATTACCCGTTCCCTCACATGATAGTACGGCATCTCGCCAACTCGTGCAGGATAAAGAAAGCTTTGTTGTTGCCCTGGAAGGTACGCTTCCACTCCTATTGGATGTGGGTGCAACACCTGAAAAGCTACAAAAACTTCTCAAATCAGTACAAGCACTTTATGCGGCATTAATCAATGTGGGTGTTGGCAGTCGCGACTTAATTGTGGAAAAACTACAACGTTTGCAGAGCGACGCGGCAGCAATTATTTTGTTAGCCGACGATGCCGAGTTTGCACTAGGTTTGAAACCAGGTGCTTTATCTTCTGTCTTGACGAAGCAAGTTGATAAGTTCCTGGAAGAGCTGGTGAAGCATGCCCAAACACCGCTTTCCAAGCAAGAAATTTTAACCTTATTGGCAGGTAATGACGTTCTTTCAACACGACTTGAGCATGAGAAAGGACGATTAGAAACGCTTCGAACCCAAACGGGTGATATGACGCCAACTAGACGGATAGAAATTAGAATTGCAGAGGAAAGAGTCGATTATTTAACGAAATTAAAGAAAGAAAAAGAGATAGCGAATAACAAGAAATTCGAGCAATTGAAGCAAGAAACCTTTGAAACGATAGTAGACCAAGACATCCGTGATTTAGTGAATCAACACATGGGTGTTTACGCCAAGCAATTTTTCCAGGATATAAAACAACTAATTGGTGAACGTAAAGAAGCAATCCTGGGTAGCATAGGCCAGAATGTTTTAGTTGAACAAACGCTTCGAAATCAGCTAACTGATTTGTTTGTTGAAGTCATGAAAGCGCCGCCGGCACCCATGCCAGAGGAAGCTGAGAGTATGGAGAGTACGCTTCAACAAATTAAAACGCTCTATGAGCAAGCGAATGTAGACCTCAAGGCGATTGAGGAAGTAGAAAATCAGTTTAGAGGTAAAAAATCCAACCCTCTCACTCAAGAGATTCTTGCTAAATTTGATGCCTTTAAAAAAGGAGTCGAGGCATTTGGAAATCAAGCGTTCCCCAAAGCGGATGAGGCTGGAAAAACGGTTTATAGGGAGGCGCTGCAAGAGCATACCCGTTTTGTCAGATCATTCAGGAACAGGCTGGACAATTACCAATTGCTTGTTAATAAAGATAATCTTAGTAATTACGCGGAATTGCAAAAAGAGAAAGAAGAGCTACTTAAAAAATCGTCAAACGAGATGAGCGACGCCGTGCGACAAAAAATTGCTTACCTGAATACTTACGAAACGCATTTAGTAGACAAATGTGAGCATGGTAGTAAACGTGACGTAGCCAACGAAATGAATGCCTTTGTTGAAACGCTGAATCTCTATGACGTCTTGATTGAGGTCTCTGTCAATATCAAGAAGTTAACTGCCCAGTTGAGTGAGGATATTCCTAAATTAACAAAGCCTGTCGATAGAACGAAATTAGAAATAAAGAAACAGCAACTGGCCGTAGCAATAGACATTCAAAGCAAGATTGGCCAGGACGACATGCCGGTACAGCAAAAAATTAACGACCTAAAGCGATTTATGGTTGATCAGCGCCAAAATCATCAAGCGATTTATAAAGATGATTTTGGTAAAGTCATGCATAAAAATTTGTCTGCTTTAAATGAATACACGACGATAGAAGGAAGAAAATATACCTTCTTCTCAAGCTATGTCAGAAATGTAACCCCGGAGCTTTTGTTGGCAAAAATAGGGAAAATGCTCACTGAGCTAGAAGGGAAAACGAGCAAATCCGATCTTCATAAAACAGCAGTCCTCAGTGCAGCACGCCACATGTTAAAGGATGGTAGTGGAAGCAAAGAAGAACTGACTGAAGTGATGCGTCAACACCCTGAGTACAATACATTTTTTGGATCCAGTACCGTGAAGGATCTGATGAATCAAGTGCTACAATGTTTAGATACCCAAGAGAGCCGGGCTAGACTCGGTTAACTAACCCGCTATTCTCACTCCGTTTTCCAAGCCCAGTCAGCCGCTGTTGCCGCCATTCTCGAACTAGTCCTCTGTTACTAAATCCGTTGCCTTAATTTCTCCATAACGAATCCCCACAATAATGGCACTGGTGATGTTTTTACAGCCTAGCTTTTGAGTAATTGATTGCCGGTATTGGGTGATTCGTTTAATAGAGACATTCAAAAAAGACGCGATTTCTTTAAGTCTTTTCCCTTGGGCAGATAAATACAGGCATTGTCTCTCTTTTTCCGTTAAGCGCCAATCAAAACAAACGGGTTGCCTTAGCCAGATATGTGATAGTAAATCCTGGAATTCGGCAAGTTGTTTACGAGTGGGCTTACTATTCCCTAAATGAGTTAGATAGTCCTTAGCAAAGGTTTTAAAAAAGGGCTATCGAGTAAAGACTGTTTCTTATACGAGGCTTCGTGTTTTATTTTTTCCATCATTGTCCTTTATTTTTAAAGACGCGAGATAGCACAGGAACTATTGAAAAAATAATCCCTGTGTCTCAATTGGTTGAATTAACTAAGATTTTTAGGCAAAGAACGCCTAGACCCATAAAAAAGGCCCTTAATTTTTCAACGTGCTTAAATAAGGGAAAATTTTGGCGGTTTCTTACGAACATGCCATTGAAATATAAAACTGAAATAGACTAAGATTCGTTTAGCCATTTTATCTCCAACGTAGATAACTTGGTTAGCTGGCGGGGAGGAGTTCGAGCCCTCTCTGTCAGCGCCTGTTGCATTTAACACGTCAAACGCGCTTTTTATACTATTTTATTCTGCGGTGTCTTGAAAATGAATTTTTTAGAAGTAGACAGACACTGCAGAATCTATCAATACTGACTTGATTCACCTTGGCTCTGACATCCGCTTCCTGTCTAACTTTCGTTCTACTCTACAAAAATCCAATCTCAAACTCTGCTTTACGCTTTCTGCACCCACATCCATATAAACAAAATGCCAGAATGGTAGCCGGTAGCAATACACTATTCACAGGTATGGAATATCTAGCAAAACGATAGCAATAGATGCATCTACCCCACCAGTTGTTTTATTAAGAATAAATCCCTGCTCCATTAAGAATTTATTTAATTTGATTTTCATGAAAAAGCAAACAAACGAAAGTTTGCGCTCTTAAAAAATGCCCGGATAGTGATTATTTAGTATAAACCATTTAGGAGATTGTACTCACAGAACATTTTTAATCTTTACTATCTGCTCATTAATTTTTATGTGATTCTGTCACTGGCTTATACTGCTCAATTGTTTCCATTAATGTATTTAATATATCAGTAAAGCGTGAAAAATTTATTATATCTTGTTGAGGACGTATGACTTTTTCTGCTAATACTTGTTTACTATAGTGCTTCTGCGAGTCAAAGCCCCTTCCATTGTCTGAAGAGAATGTTTTTCCTCCTAATTTAATATCTAAGACCGATTTTTCGAAGAAATCTTCTATTATTAAATCCTGTTTGCCTTTTCCTTCGTGATTTTTAGGCAATAACACAACAAAAAGATTTTCTACAACAGAATAAATAAAGTTTTTGTTTCGATCATAATTTAAATTAAGTTTATTAAATTTACTCTTTAAGCAGTGAACTACACTTTCTGCTTCCTTATCATTATCAAGCAACACAATAACAGGGTTTTGCGGAACTATTTTTGTAAACATAATTTGTTTATCGTAATTTTCAATAAATTTCTTCAATGAATTTGTACCAGTATTGATATGCATAACTTCGCTAATTCGATCTGTGAAATGAAAAAATCAATTTGATGTTGAAGATGATAGTTATTCCGATTCTTAAGTTGCTTTATTGCTATTTTTAAATAGGCCACATCGGTTTTCCCTTCACAGATAATCAAAGGTTTTTCAAGTGCAATAAAATAGCGAAAATATAAAAACCGAGCGTACATGCTCGTTATGTTATGCTGACCAATATCTATATTTTTGTGACAAAGCTCACCATTACAATGGTTTTTCTGTTTTATAAAATAAAATCAACAAGTTAATTTGAGAAAATAATGAATTGATGCTTTTTTGCTGAAAAGTTACGATCAATAACAATAGATTGCTCAGAATTGCCCTTATCGAACACCTCATCATAAAGCATCACCATAGGATCATCGATTTTCGTAACAAAACGTAACTCTTTAGCCAGTTTAGATATTTCGCTTTCTATAAATCCTGCCTTATTTAGGACGTCTTCGAGGTTAGGAAGTAAGGGATTAGGAAATCTATGAGCTGTAATTAAATGACTGCCTTTTGGATATAGTAAGTACCCCTCTACTGGGTTTTCCCGCATATTCAGTTTGGGCTGGATATGCGGGAAAACCCCATTTAGTAACTATGCTCTACCTGGGGGGCAGCAAGACTAGCTAGCAGTCGTAATAAAATCAATAGGTTGGGGCGAAAATAATGACTCAATGCTTTTTTGCCGCAAATCTACAATTTATCATACACCAGAAATCACTATAACTTATGCACAATTAATATGTTCCAGTAGTTCCACAGATAAAGGTTTTTACAGAAGGAAGCTCAGACAAATAATTTTTAAAATAAATCAAATAAGATTCTTCAGATTGAAATAAACTATATTTAACTAAACTAGAATCTCGTTTTTTTCAGCTTCCTTGATAAAGTTTTCGATATCCCTTTTATGAGGTTTGAGCAGTTCTGGATATTTTTCACAGAGAGCTTCTAAATTATAATCCCCAAGTCCTCCTGATTTTTCCAAGAAAGCATTAAATATTGGACTAAGAATATGAAGTCTTTCTTTGGAAAGATCAATTTCAACAATCGCTAAGTCCTCAACCTCTAAAGCATTCAACAGTTGATCGATAGAATCGAAAAGCTCCTTAACATCCCTTTCTTGAACAAGGTCAAGCAATTCATCTAACTTTTGATAAATTTCAGAAAAACAGTTTAAAGCTTTCCTAATACCTGGCATGACCTCGTTATGTTCATCTTCGTCAAAATCAGCCTTATTCTCATCAGAGAACATAAGTGCTGCAGACTTTAAAGAGGAATAAATATAATTTCCCATGTGTATATTTGAAAGCGCAAATTCAAAAGGGGAATGTCTACCGCTTGTTTTTGCCCCTGCCTTCAACAGTATTCTGACAGATTCAAATTGTCCGGCTGAGACCGCTTTAAGAAGTGGGTTATTTAAGTTTACATCAGCTCCAGCTTTAATGAGAAGAGGTATAGTTTTATTAGACAAATCGTTAATTTGACAATCGGCAGCTAATGACAAGGGCGTTTGTCTTTTTTCATTAATTACATTTACATCGGCACCATTATCAATTAATAATTTGATATAAGCAGCATTATCAGATTTTTTCGCTGCAAAATGAAGGGGAGTTTCAAGTTTTTGAGTTCTTGCATTTAAATTTGCTCCGGCTCCAATTAAAAGCTCCGCCACTTTAAGTTTAGCAGATGAAAATTTAGAGACCTCATGCAGAGGGGTCATACCTGAAGCATCTTGACTATCAGGATTAGCCCCTGCCGTAAGTAATATCTCTACCATTTTGGCTTCACCCTTATCAATTGAAGATGCAAGAGAAAGTGGAGATAAATCATGTTCATCTCTTCCTCTATATCCACCCCTTGTTCAATCAGTGTTTTTAAAAGCTCTATATCGCGTTTTCTTATCGCGTCAAATAGTTTTTTCATATTACGCACCATAAAAAATGGAAATATTATAGTGATCCTAGGCAGTAATTCTGGACATTTAGTTAAGCTATTTTCTTCAATTCAAAATTAAAAGGGCTTGTATAGCCAATTGCACTATGCCTTCTTTTACGGTTGTAATCAATATCAATGTACTCAAATACGGCTTGGCGCATCTCGGCTCGAGTCATAATTGGCTCATACATGATGGCTTCAACCTTTAGAGAATGGAAGAAGCTCTCAGCAACAGCGTTGTCCCAGCAGTCACCCTTTCGGCTCATGCTCACTTTACAATTATGGTCTTGGGCTAAATCCCGATAAGCATGCGAGCAATACTGGCTCCCTCTATCACTATGAATGATAACGCCTTTAGGCATCCCCCTGCGGAACATTGCCATGGTTAAGGCGTCCGTCACTAAGGATGCCTTCATGCGCTTATTCATCGACCAGCCAACAACTGCACGTGAATATAAATCGATGACCACGGCGAGATATAACCAGCCTTCGCTGCTCCAGAGATAGGTAATATCCTGAACCCACTTTTGGTTAGGGGCATCGGCACTAAAGTCACGCTCCAGCAGGTTATCAGCGATGGGAAGTTGATGGTCGCTATCAGTTGTCACTTTGAATTTCTTTGCTGCTTTGGGAACGAGCTGTTGTCTGCGCATGCTGTCACTGATTGTTTTATCGACACAGGTGATCCATCTTCAATCAAGTCTTGTTGAATTCGAGTAGCACCATAACGCCCTTTGCTGTCATCAAAGAATTCTTTGATTCGCATATCTCTTGACTGCTGCTTCAAGGCTCGATTACTTAGCTTAGAGCCATTTTTACGCCAATCATAATACCCACTTCGCGATACTCGAAGCACCACAGCCATACGCGTTACAGAGAAGCAGTGCTGATGCTCAAGCATAAATTCAAACCGTTTTATTTTGGTTCTTCGCGAAGTAGGTGGCCGCCTTTTTTAGAATGGCTAAGTCCTCAGCTTGTTCGGCCAGTTGTCGTTTAAGCTTTGCCACTTCTGCTGCAAGCTCTGCTTCACGCTGGCTGGTACTGGCTTTCTTGGCGAGTTTGGTACGCCAATCGTAGATTTGTGTTTCATAAATGCCAAGCTCGTTTGCCGCTGTAGCAACTCCAAGCTTCGCGGCCAAATTTACGGCTTCTTGCTTGAACTCTTCGGTGTGCATCTTACGTGTTCTTTTTGCTGTCATACATTACCTCGGTTAGTGATTTTACTAACTTAACCGAGTGTCCGAAAGTATGGCATGGGATCAGTTTATTACACATCCACTATTTATTGCTGTCCTCTAAACGCAAAAATAATTGTCGCTACACAACGGCGCTCAAAAAAAATATTATTTTATACTATATTGATTATAAGGCACATTAATAAAAGATGTATATTATGCATACAGTTTCTAGCGATGAGTGGACAACAGCTCATACATATTTAGATAGCAAACCTGATGGCACTAAACTACCTTATTCTTCAGTAAAAGGAAAAATGAAAACGGGGAAGACATATTTAAGCCCAGAAAGAAGCGACCACAACTCTTTAATGAATATCAAACAACGCATTCGTTTATTAAGATAGATGGCCAGATTTATGCCATCTCGCAAGGAAAAGAGCCCGATGCAGTGATCGGAGAAGGTGGTTTTGGAAAGGTTAAATACCTTCAAGATGAATTTGGAGGTATTTCCGTTATCAAAATTCAGGAGCTTAATGGAAATAAACCATCTGTGGACCCTGAATTAGGTATTTTAATGGATTTAGGGTTATCTAAAGGGAGTGTTGAACGCGAACGTCAAGGAAAGAAGAGTAAAAGCTACGTTGAAATGAGTTACCTGGGTGAATCATTACTTGACCGAATCAGACCTGAGGGCCATGAAATAGTGTTAGCCAAACCTCCATATGAATTAGGCCAGTGGGAGATTAATACCATCTACGCTTATATAGGTACACGTGGTAGTGACAAGGGTCATCTCATGCTTGAATATCTGGAAGATGGAAATGTAGTGGATCTCAATCTCGATAAAGATGGCGATCCCAATAATAATCTCTTAGCTGAGAGCATTAAGAAAACCCTACAGGGAAATGGAGAGGATGGTTCTATTCCCATTGAACTTACGCAAGAGCAACGTGATGCCATTTATGCGGCTTTAAATCTTAATCCAATCGTTGAAAAATCACTGACGAAGAAAGGGTTGACTTAGCTATTGGCGTTTGTTTATCGCTACATAGGCTTCATTCTGGTGAGAGTTCAAAAACAGGTAAAGCCTATGTCCATGGAGATATTAAACCAGGCAATATCACTGTAGATAAAGATGGAAACATTCATCTTATTGATTTTGGTTTATCTATGGAGAGACGGAGCGAGGAAATCCAACTAAAAAGAGGCACTCAAAGCTATATGCCTCCGAGCAATATCAAATTAGCTCCAGAGCAATTCGATATTATTGCTCTGAAACGCACTTTATTTTTCCCGACTAAATTTCAGTCCGCCCATAGCTCTCAGGATGAAATACCCAACAGTGTGAGTAAAGGTCGGAGTTTATTAACGGTTGAAATGTTAGAAAAACATCAGTTAATGACATATGTTGATACCTCTGGCAACAATTACTACGAACAACAAACTACTGCATTGACTCTTGCTGCACAATTAATTGCAGCAAAATTAGGCTTAGAGGATTATTACGACAAGCTACAAGATCAGAGTCTTGCTCAAACCCTATCTGAGCTTTATGAAAGCAATATACCTAAGGAACAAATAAAAATTCTTTTTAGATGAAAAAATACAAGAAATTGCTCTTGATGAGACTAAACTAGAAGAACCCGAACCCGAACCCGAACCCGAACCCGAA
>NZ_CALJ01000006.1 GCF_000308315.1 Legionella tunisiensis
ACGCATGCAGAAACCTCATGTTATGCCTGGTTTAGCTTAATGCATTAGATTTTTTTGCTATCTCCGGCTCCTCTGAAAGCACCGCTTTCTCTATCTTTAAAATAGTATCTATAATTTCTTCTTGCGTAAGATAAGCATTGTCTGGGCAAATATCTTTATAAATATGTCTTGTCATGTCTTGTGGGAAAAAACGAAGATCGCTATTAACAACACTACCTTTCGTTTTTAGGGTCCATAATTGTTCACAAAAATCACTCCGAGCATTATGAATAGTTTGATGAAGCTGGCGAGTTACTAAATAACTCATATCGGTAAGATATTGTATCTTCACTCCTATCTCACGATTACAATTTTCGTCGTCTCCTCCATTGACAGAACCATTCGGTTTAATCTGGATAAAATCTGGAAAACAGGTAGTCACTTGTTCATATGTTTCGGTATCCTTAACCTGAAAGGTTAAGCCGGGCAAACCGCCTTCATTCGAATTATTAACTATTAAATAGAGATAATAGCTATTAAAATCTATATCAGCGTGCATGATTACATTTGAAATACCATCAATACCTTTAAGGAACCCTTGCAAAATATATAAACACTGAGATTTATGGTGATCAATAACCTGCCTAATATGGTTGATATTGGCGATTACGACCAGCTCACCCTTGTCATTCATTGAAAAGTCAAAGCATTCAACATTTAGACCGCGATTAAACTCTCCAAGTGCTTTAATCAGGAGATCATAATGCCCGCTATTCTCAACTGGATAGCACGCTTTAATGCGGCCTTCACCTATATTTAACCAAAAGGCGTTAGGAAAAGTACGAATATTGTTTAAAAAACAATTAATGTAAGCGCTTTCATTTAAGTATTCTTGACACTTTTTTACATTAACCATAACTCGATAGGCACGATCGCCTTCAGTGTTTCTCGACTTTACAGTTGATACTGTCGTTGGCAATAATTCAGCTAATTTATCTTTAAGTAAATCTGCTTGCTCTTTTGTCATCAAAGCACTAACCAATTGGGCAGTGTTACCTTTGCCATCAAATCGCTCTTCCCAAGAAATGTCTTCGTTACAAGATTTGCTGAGTATCTTGTTGAGAAATTGCTTACATAACTGTATTTCAAGTTTTAAAATAGTTGGATCAATCATTTAATTCCCCGTCTAAATATTGAACATCGAATCATATCAAATCAACCTTAAAAGAATGTTAAATGGAATCGATGGTGGGTCAGGATCTGGTCTGCTTTCATGCCCATTACATATAACTTACTGAATTATAGTAAGATAACCAGGAGGAGAGTGTTAACCACAATACCGTAGGGTTAACTGCTTTGCATCGATGGACAGCTAAGGACATGCTCGTGACTATTCAAAATAGACTATCTCGTAAATGGTTGATTTTTTTACTACCGGTCTGTTGTTATTACTCATGAATATTGATATGACCGCTGTGAATCTGGCATTGGCTCCAATCGCTGTAGATTTACATTTAGGTATTATCAATGTGCAGTGGATTATCAGTGCGTATCTGATTGGCGGGGCATCAATGGTGATGCTGGGCGGGTTATTGGGCGATGTTTATGGCCATAGAAAAATTTTTATTTATGGCGCCATCATTTTTACTCTGGCTTCAGTCGGTGTGGGTGGAGCAGCTAATCAATGGGTTATCATTAGCATGCGGCTATTGCAGGGGATTGGCGCAGCACTGGCTTGGCCACTTGCGATAGTCATTGTCCGTAACTCGTTCTATGATCAAGAAGGATTGGCTATGGGGTTGGTAGCCGCAGTGATGGCTATATCCATGTCTATCGGCCCGCCAGTGGGTGGTCTTATTTTATATTGGCTCAACTGGCGATGGATTTTTTTAATCAATCTTCCTCTCGGCATCTTGGTAATTGGACTGGCTTATTTTTATTTACCACAAGACAGCAACGTCCAAAAACAGGAAACCTTACATATTAAAAGCGCAATTTTATTGATCTCAAGCTTGCTGTTTTTAACTCTTTTCCTGAATGGGGGACAATCATTGGGCTTTGGCTCCTGGATTATTATAACAGCCCTATTGTTAAGTAGTGTGTCCTTTATCACGTTTATATGGCTGCAAAAGACCGTGGCCAATCCCCTGATCGATTTAACCTTGTTTCAAAATAAAGCACTCGCCAGTTGCTTTGGCGTGCGTTTTTTCTGGCAGGTCATCTGGATTGGCCTATTTTTGATTCTCAGCTTGTATTTTCAGAATGTTAAGGGATTTTCATCGTTGCATACCAGCTTGTATTTTCTGAGCCTTACTGTAAGTTATGCGCTCATATCGCCTTTTGGTGGAAGGCTGACTGAGCGATTTTCAGCACGCACCTTAATCCTGGCGGGTATTTCTCTTTCATTGATTCCATTGCTCTGGCTTGTGTTTGCATCCTCTGCAATACCACTCTGGCAATGGATCATGATTTTTATTCTCTATGGTGTCAGCACTGCCATCGTTTTTCCATCTTTGTTAAACGCCACACTTGCTTTAGCACCTGCTTATCGGCGCGGTATGGTCAGCGGTGTTTTTGTATTTAATGTTATTCGCAGGGGGGCTCTATGGGAGCAATCACGGCTGGGGCTGCCATTAATACTATTGCACCACACTATCTTGCTCAAAAAATACACCAGAACGAGTTGGATTTTGTAAGCATTCAACAAAAAAACTTAGACGGCTTTGCTACCGGCGTGCGTAATATCCATACGTTACCTCAGGTGGTGAATACACAAGCGATTAAGAAATACCAATCGTTGATTGAAAACAGTTTTCTTCATGCGTTAGGCGTCACTATGTTAGGAGCGATTTTAATCACTATTGTCATGATGATATTAGCAACAGGAATTGGAAGCCGCGGAATCAGGGCATGAACCCCTAACCCCATGCCCCTACCTTGTTTAGTGCGTTAGGCTCCAAGCTATGATTTTTGATAACTCTCCATGAAAATTTGTAAGACATCTCTTACAGTATTTACTTAATATGTCTTAATGACAGGCATACATAGTTAAGTCATACTGAGTTCATTGGAAGTTGCAAATAGCAGGACAGGCAGTCCTTGAAAAGGGAAACAACACAAGGATGTGTTGACCACAGGAAGCGGGGTTTGCAACTTACCAAACCAATCTATTCTTTTGCTGATAAATCCTTTGCCTTAATTTCTCCATAACGAATTCCCACGACAATAGCACTGCTGATACGTTTACAATCCAGTTTTCTTAAAATGGATTGGCGATATTGTGTCGCCTTTTTTAGAGATACGTTGAGTAACGATGCGATTTCTTTAAGTCCCTTGCCTTGTGCAGATAAACAGAGGTGTTGCTTCTCTTGCTGCGTTAAACACAAATTAAAACACCTTGGTTGCTTTAACTTGGTATGGGAAAGTAAGGCTTGGATTTCGGACAGTTGTTTCCGCGTGGGATTGCTATTTCCTAAATGATTTAAATAATTCTTGGCAACCATTTTAAAAAGGGACTATCAATTAAAGGATGTTCCCTGTAGTCGGTTTCTCGTTTTATTTTTCCATCATAGTCCTTTATTTTAAAACAAAGCGATAGCACAGGAATGATTAAAAATAATCCCTGTGTCTCAACTCGTTGAGTACATTAATATTTTTAGGCAAAAACGTACCTTCAAGCCTAAAAATCAAGCTCTTCATGTTTCAAAGCGCTCAAATAATGGAAAATTTCGGCGGCCTCTTACAGACAATCCATTGAAATATAAAACGGAAATAGACTAAGATTCGTTTAGCCATTTTATCTCCTTCGTAGATAACTTGGTTAGCTGGTAGCAGGAGATTACCGTCTCCTCTATCAGCGCCTGTTGCATTTAACACGTCAAACGCGCTTTTCATACTATTTTATTCTGCGGTGTCTTGCAAATAAATAGATGGACTTGAGCGTTCTTTAAATCATTACAATTCGTTATTATAGCCCTCGGGCTTATTTACGGCATTTCCCAATGATTGACGATAACCCGCTTTTTAATAAAGCTTAATATTTCAATAAGAATTCGAGCGTATAATTTATGCATAAAAATTGTCTTTTTCGATTATAGAATGACTCTACTAGAAGAAGGTTATCAAAAAATTAGAGAATTGGCAGGCGATTTTAAGGGCTTGGGCTTATCTAAGGCATGTAATGACATTCGCCATGCCCTAACCATATTAATCACCAATCCTGAAGTCATGTCTGACCAGATCGCCAGCAAGATGCTGCCTTCATCTAAAGGGGTCCCTTATCACATAGATTCGTCTGATCCTGAACAAATTGTAGTACTGAAAAAATAATCAATATGTTGTTTAATATTGAAAAAATACTACAGGATCTCGAAAAAATAACGCTTAGTGAAACAGCAAGTCTCCCCGAATTAATATCACATGCTCCAAAAATCGCACGCAATCTTTATAGAGCAATGAATCAGCTTTATGAGGCGCTCGATTTAATCAATAATTCTAACGCTTCCATTCAAGTCATATTTGGACCTCATTTTAATCAGCTTAAACAAAACATGAGTCCCTTACTTGAGAAATTAAGTCAACTTACTCCGAATGGTATTACTACGGATCAAAATTGGGGGCAAGTTGTTGGACAAATGTTTCAATTGCTACCTAAAGATCGCATAACGCCAGAACAAGTCAGTTTCAATACGCTTGGGCAAGCTGTTTTCAATATTCCAGACTATTTCAAACAATTACAAACGTTACTTGAAACGGGAGCCTTATTACCAGAACCAGAACAGCCTCTCGATCCTAAAACTGCAAAAAAATAGAAACAAGAAAAGAAGATGCAAAAGCATTTGCTGCTAATTTGGATAGTCTGGCTGCTAAAACATGGATGCAAGGATTAGGTATTGAATATGTGGCCGCCGTTGGAAGATTGGCAGGCTTTATGAAGACGCATACGAAAGCCTTAGTCCAGATTGGCATACCAACGTCTAAAGCGGCCTACTTAAGGCTCGAAGAAGCATTACTTCAGTTTAAACTGGACATATTTCCAACCATAATAGATGAGCTAGAAGCCCTAGAGGTCACCTTAGGCTTAAAACCCGGCCTCTTGGTTGAACCCGCGTTGAAGGCCGGTAATGAGTATTACAATCAATTAATTGAAACACTGAATACTAAAATTGAAGAAGCAAGAGTTAAAGCGAACAAGAATGTCGTCAAAGCCTTCTTATATGTGACCGAAGACAATCAAAATAAATTAGAGTTAGAGACTGCATTCAAAGTAGGCGAAAAAGCCGCTCGCCTAATCGATGAGCCCTTCGTAGCACAACGGGTAAATCGGCAACGTACAAGACTCGATGCAGCAAGAGAAAAGATGTATGAGGTACAAGATATTGCCAAAGCGGCTGAATCATTTTTTGCAAAAATTGGCACACCGCCTGAAAATCTAACCATTAAGGACAGACAAGAATTAGCGTTCCTTTATCAGCAATTCCAACCTTACATGGTTGCTAGAGATCCCCAATTAGATGCGGAAATTGTTGGTTATCTTAATTTAACAGAGCAAGAAAAAGAGCTATGGGCTCAGGGAAGTAATGAATTAACCAAACTGCATCCCCAATCTTTTCTTCAAACTGTAACCGAATACGGTGTTCGACTTGCAGGACAGACCTTGTCTGACAGGATTTTAAAGCAACGTACTGCAGTGACCGGTGCTATCACGAGAGAAATGGCGTCAATAACAACTCAAATAGCGTTGATTAAAGACAGTCAAACTCAAGCAAACGATTCCATGTATGTCAGAATGGGTAAAAGGACAACCCTTTCGTCGACGTCTGATAGATGGGTACCCTTAGCACAACTCCAGCTTAATGATGATTTATCCATCAAGCGGGTCAATCAAGAAATAGCTGCTTTGGATGATGAATTAGTTCATTTGGAGCAAGCAAAGGGTGCGTTTACTGCATTTATGAGCACTTTCACGGAGGTTGCAGAAAAGCCTCAACTCCTCAGTGCTGCGAGTGAAGAAATAAAAGAACAATTACGTAAACAATATGCTCAATTCCAAAAATATATTGGCTCTAAAGAAGATGAGTCATTAAATGAGTTGGATAAGCAAATAGTGACTGTGTTGATGAGCAATGAGCCGCAGAGCAAGGAAAATGAGCTGCGTATTATTGCACAACTCTTGGTGCGTAGTACGGATGTCTCTCGCAACATGACCAACATTCAAAAAAATCTTGAAGCGGAGAAAGAACATTATTTGCAATATTTACGAGAGAGAGCAGCGAAGAGGCCCACCGATCCAATTACTTTAAAACCCTCACGTGACCTATCCAAAGGGACTTTACTTGCTCAAGCGAAAGTATATAAAGCATCAGAGCAGATTGATAAGTCTATACAAAAAGCAATTGAGTTTTTACAACAGAATCTTGCTGCCGGGGTGGCAGAAGAGCTTCGCTACGACGCTAGTTCATCAAGGCTTCCCTATTCAATAAAGGTCTATGATTCAAGCGCGGCCATTTTATACAAAACTATTTTTAATTACGTTTATTTTGTCATTGATAATGCCCTGCAAGCAGCCGTTGGATTTTTGAAGAACAACCTTTCTACTGAAATGTTACAAACCCTTCATCTTAATAAAGAGGAGCCGGTACAAGCGCCTTACCCCTATGAATTAACGGACAGTGATTCTAACCAAGCCGCTTTATACAAAAATGCAATCAATACCCTTTATTATTTAAAAGAATCCGTTGTTCAGCTAGAAGAAAGAAGCGGGTATCACTATACAGAGAGTGGTTTTTCAAGAGCCCTCTTTTTAGGAAAAATGGGTTTCGACATTGCTTCGCCGGCCCAAAATATGATGAAGGCTCTTAGTAATGTCGTAAGTAATCCACAACTGACTGCTCTCGTTAACAT
>NZ_CALJ01000005.1:0-6312 GCF_000308315.1 Legionella tunisiensis
GCTAAAAGTATATTAAAAGGAAGAAATGGTGATGGCGATTTCGACGAGAAATTTTTAAAAGAAATATATGATGATACGAAAGCGAATCCTTTTGAATTTAATTTCGTTAAAACCAGCCCTGGATATGAGCTTAATTCTTCCGCCCTCAATCATGATTCTACTTTTAATAAATTAGATTTATTGCTGCAATCACCTCAAATAAGAGTTCAAGATATTTTTCCTGGAATAGGCGAAGACGTTAAAGCAACTGTGGACCAACCAAAATCCTGGTTAAGTGTTTTGACTGGCTATAAAGGGACAATCACGCTAACTAGAAAAATACGCCAGAGGAATTGGCTACTATCCAGGTTTATAGTCCGAGTCTCTTTTCATGGGTATTTGGGGACACGCCCAAAGTCATCGTACAACCTGCTTGCCACAAAGGGGTAGCAGCGCAAGAGAAAATAGATTTAGCGGCAAACGTAGCGGCTAGATTTCAATTACCAGTATCGAGTGTGAAAGCAACCTACGACTATGTAAAAAGTGATTTACAAGTTGCTTATGAGAAGCAGAAAAAACGTCTTCCTCCAACCAATTCATCCAACAACCGCCATAGCTGGTGGTCATTCGCAGCGGAAAAACCTGCTGGCGTTGCTCAACAACCTGAGGTAATAAGCACGTCTTCGGAGGCCCTAAAGAATAATTAGGCCTAATAGTAAGTAGCCTGTGTATAACATACACAATCTATAATTATGTTATGGTTTCATTAAACCAAGCGAGCAAAAATGCCTTATTCCTCCTTAGAATTTGACCGAGACATTGCAATAATAAAAAAATCGAGTCGAGTCGAGTCGATTTAATAACCGATAATTCTGCAGCCCAACAAGCTTTTAAAGATTGCTTTACCTATTGCACCCGAACAAAAAATAGCGAGGACTTTCGTCGATTAGCCTATTCAATGTTCGGTCATAAAAAAATAGCAAGGTATTTAATGAGAGTCTTTTTAAAAATGTGCTGCCTCTACTGTATTCCTCATCTATATTAAGTAAAAATCAGATTGATCTATTAAGTGAATGCTTTGAAAATGGCCTTGAAAGGTATAAATCAATCAAATCGGACGACACAGCCGCTCAATTTAGAACTGTCTTTTTAAAACCGCTTCAGGAAGCGATCAAACAAGAGCTATCGGAAGATCAGCTGATTGCACTCATAGATCAGGCGCCGGATGCATTAAAGTACTTTGCAGAATCTGATATTGATAATGAGACATTTACAACGTATTTTAACACGTTGATGACTGTATATGAGCAGCAATGTAAACATGATCCGGACAGTGAACTCTTACTTAAATTTGCCTTTTGTAATTTGTTTTCTACGTTCAGTGGTTTTCTCAATGCATCAATGAATTTAACGTTTGAGCATTTTGAGAAACAAAAAGCATTTTATTCAACTGAAATATACGACGATAGCTGTCAGCTAACTCCTGACACGATGAAGTCAATGGTCAAAGAATTACAGGATTATTTCAATTTTATTAAAGCAAACAAACAACAGATTCACTATATTCCTTTTGATACATTTAAGGAAAGCACCCCAAGAGAGTTTTATCATGGCGGGGGTTATGACTTTATACGCGCCTTTTTGTTAGAAGATAGTAAAGGCTATCGTTTGGAGGAGTCGGAAGGGACAAAAAACTGTGACCTATGGATTACAAGTGGCTTCTTATGACCATAGAGTTTCCCACTATGCACAATCAGCTGAGAAGCACTTTGACTGGCCTTCAAAATTAGTGATTACAATCATTCCTTCCAATTTAAAAAATCAAATAATGATCATGAAGCAGGTTTGCAAAAATGGGCATTGAACACGCCTGGTGTTCAATGGGAGCTAACCAGTTTGGATGGCAGCAGAAAACTGACTTTTGATGGTAAGAGTGTTACTGAAACCATGGTTGTAAATGGGGAAAAAAGTACTCGAACCCTTGATAGCAAGGGACGAAATTTGTCCTCAGTCAAGAGCGAATCGTCGAACACCAAAGACGAAGAGGATGAGGATCTTTCAGTCCATCGTCTCCAATTTTAGAATAGAGTCTTGGTCTCTGAGCAGCCTGTGTAATAATGGCTGCTCTTGCTTAACGTTAAAATCTCGGTACGTATTTAAAAATTGATTGCCCGCCTTCCATTACCCATTCATCCAAATTCATGACATTATCAGTGCAATGCACCATTGACTCTGCTCGTTGAGTACGTAAATCTTTTGGGTTTAGCAAAATCGGTTTAGGAGATCAGCAAATGGTTCAGCAATGTGACGTGTTAATTGTTGGTGCGGGTCCTGTTGGATTGATGCTAGCAATCCTGTTAAAGAAACAACGAATCGCTTGTCGCATCATTGATAAAATGGTTATTCGCCAAGGCTATTGTAAGGCGCTAGGTATTCAGCCGCGAAGTTTGGAGATTTGGGATGATGCAGGGATCCTCAATCCCATACTTAATGAGGGCTTATGTTTTAAAGAAACCAGAATTTTTCAGGATGGTAAAGAAATTCATTCTAATTTGATAACCTTGCCGGAGTTACCCTTTGGTTTTCTTTCTATCCCACAATATAAACTGGAAGATATTCTCGTTCGTGAAGCCCAAGAACTTGGCTTGGACATTGAACAAGGTATTGAGTTGCTTCATTTCGATCAGACTGACGAAGAGGTTATTGTAGAGTTACGCGATAATAATACCGGGACTGAGGATAAAATTCGGTTTCGCTATCTAATTGGTTGCGATGGTGCCCACAGTACAACTCGTAAACGCTTGAACCTGACATTCGAAGGCGGAAAATTTCCTCAAACCTTCATGCTCGCTGATGTTCGCGTGCATTGGGAGTTTCCCCATCAAACCAATTATCGTTTTAATTACAAGGATGGCGATTTTGAAAATACGGTCGTTTTGGTACCCTATCGCGGGGACAGACGTTTCAGAATATCCACCACCGTTCCTGAATCCCTAATGAATGAAATCACTGACGGCAAGCCAACCCTTGAGCAATTTGCCACAGTACTAAAGAAAGCAATTCCTGGCGAAGTTAAACTGGACGATTTGCGTTGGTCTTCCATGTATCAGATCAGTCATCGCATTGTGAACCAATATTTTTCCGGGCGGGTTTTCTTGGCGGGCGACTCAGCACATATCCACCCGCCAATTGGCGGCCAAGGTCTAAACACGGGCATTCAGGATGCCTATAATTTGGCTTGGAAATTAGCCTTGGTACTAAAAAATAAAGCGCAAGCGACGCTTCTTGAGAGTTATCATGAAGAAAGGCGGCCTGTTGGTCTGGATGTTGTCAATCGCACTCATGAGCGTATGCTCAATAAAACAGTTGATATGAGCGATGCGCATTATGCATTATTGCTCAACTCACAAACATTAATTAATTACCGAACCAGTGCTTTGTCAATTAGTGACGCGTTGTCTGCGGAAGATTGGTCTACCATGCCAGGTGATCGTGCGCCTGATGTTCCTGGGCTTAAACGCGATGTCATGAATTTTACTATCCGTTTATTTGAAATCCTGCGCGGAAATCAATTTAATTTATTCCTTTATTTAGATAATACCATGCCAGGTCACGAACGGGACACGATACTGACAGACTGTGAAGACTTGCAAAATGATTTGGGAAATCTGGCAACTATTTATCTCATTGCGCCGGCTGATTTTTCCTTATCAGAAAACTCCAGCCTGACCTTGGTCAGCGATTTAGAAAATCATTTTAAAACCGCTTACAACGCTAAAGCAGGACGTGTTTATTTAGTCAGACCCGACAACTATATTGCCTATCAGAGTGATCAACCAAGTCGTCAAAAGATACTGCAATATTTTAAAGAGATCGCGATTAGAGTGAATGGATAAATCTACAATTAAAAAGGGTTAGATCTATGAGTTTCAATAAAAAACCTCTCATGGCAAAATGGGGAAGGGTCTGGTGCACACCATTTTTGTACAAATAACAATCAAATGGATTATAATAGCCCGCTACCACCAATTATTATGAGGTTATAATGCGCATTTTTCATATTAATGACACACATTGGATTCATGAAGAACACCACTTGCAAATTGCTGGAAATATGGTTCGTAGTTATACATTCGAGGAGCTTCGCGATTTTATTATAAAAAATCAAATCACCAGCCTTGATATAAATAGACAAATTGAGTCGGAGTCGTCTGACAAGTCGCCTTGGGAGTGGGAGATGCAAACGCCGCTTCCATGGCCTGAATATTTATATATCAGTGTAGCAACTACTTTATTACAATTTTTAGAAGGCACGCCCGTTTCAATTTTGAATTTAGCAGAAAATTGCCAAGGTTCTAGGCTAGAAACGCCATTAATAAAAAAGAAAAATTGACGCAATTTGTGGATGCGTTAAAGAGGACACAAATACACACATTAAATTTAACCAGATGTTCTTTTTTGAATATTTCGAATGTCATTTTAATCCCGAAGATAGTACTGAGGGGCATTTTCAGTATGATGAAGAAACGATTGTACACTTTGCATCACAACTAAAAGGCACGAATGTTACCCGTATTATTGGTATTGAGCATCCTGAGTTAACGAAAGTCTTACAAGAAAATATGGCGGGCAAAAAGGATAGAATGATCGCGTTGGGCCAAGGAGCCTCTGAAGCTAAGCTTAATATGGATGTTATAGACCATATCGTATCTTATACATCCAAAAGCAAAAGCAGTGGTCAAACTGGGGATAATGAAGATGAATATGGCACCTGGGCATCAGAGACAGCTAAGGCAGCATTTTCTCACCGTAACAAGCGTGAAGAAAGCCGACTTGAGCAAACAGGCTCTCCTTTAAGTGGTGAAACAAGGCATACCTTTTTCCATACACAGTTACCACTCAATTTAACAAGAGATAAAACAGAGGCCCAGCAAACGGCGGAACCTTTATCAACTACCAGGCCTACCTAGATTTACTGTGGCTTGTTGAGATTGTTCCGCATAGCGAGTTCAAAACCTCACCAAGCCACTAACCTTAGGCCAAGCGTCCGTTATAGGCTAAATAACAGACAGGCCTTCGGCTACACACAATTTTCATAAAATTCTTATTTATTCAAATAATTATGATGGCTTTGAGCGTTGTGCTTCAGTATCATCCCTGCCCTCATGAGGATTTATATCATGTAATTGTTGTTTCATATCATGGAGTTTATTTGAGTTTTCGATAGTAGAGCTATCTTCATTCCCAGTGAAATATTGATCGACGATTGGTTTCATATTTTCACTAAGTTTTTGCGTAAAACGACTCTCAAGGTTAGTGCGCTCAACTACCCCTAGTTTTTGGAAGTCTATGTTTTCTCGTTTAAACTTCGCCCAGCATTTCCATACCTCGTTGGGAGTATGAGCCTTTGCAAGAGAGTGATTCAAACTTTGGTATAGTGCCTCAAGCGTTTGGGCTTTCTTTTCAAGAGGGGCAACCTCTGACCGAAAGGCTTTGTCACGCCCGTTAAGTATCTCTTCCTGTTTCATCAGCCAGAGTGGCGAAGGATGATTATATATCTCTTTGCCTATGCTCTCTCTCTTGCTATCCAAAGAAGAGGTTTCTTTTTAAAGACAGTATAGATAGCCTCATGGACACGCTTATGCAAGGTTTGTTCAGCTTGAGCTTGTGATGATAAAAATTCGAATATTCTTTGCTTTTGACTTTCCTCCACTGACATATTACAGAAAGAATTTTGGCATGGGAGAGAGGCATGTATCAGAAGTTTTTGCCAAACCTGTTCAGCACCTTGAGTAGCATACGCATTTTGTAATATTAAAAACTGCACTTCTGCATTCTCAGATTTAAATCGTCGCAGATCAGTGTCCGAAATAGTATTGATATCTAAATTACGAATATCGATAGGCAGGTGGGCTTTTGCAGCTATCGCACCCAACATACCTGCAAATCTGTCAGCGTAGGTGTGACTATGAATGCGATCTAATATCTTGCCAAGGGTAATATCATTATCCTCATCCCTCATATTAATCTCCTGAACACTCAATACGTTAACAATTATAGTAAAAGATTGTCCAGGATGAATTTTACTTCCAATGTCATTGATCTATTCCTGCAAAATAAGACCATTACAACAATGTGAACCATTAAAATGATTACAATGGATACTGAACATGGTCAGGCCCTAATCTCACTATTTTGATTTTGCTCGAAATCTTTTTATAGTGATTATGTGAGGTTTCTGCACGCATGCAGAATCGTATAACTTCGTATAATGTATGACTATACGAAGTTATTACGCGACGTCTTCTGAGACTGACGTACTGACCAAGGCAA
>NZ_CALJ01000004.1 GCF_000308315.1 Legionella tunisiensis
CAAAGGAAATAACTTCTAATAAACGTTCCATTACGGTATACAGTCGGCGAGCACCAATGTTTTCGGTGCGCTCATTGACTCGCCAAGCTACTTCCGCAATACGTCGTATGCCGGTTTCATCGAAGCTTAATTGCAAGCCTTCAGTTGCCATGAGAGCAGCATATTGCTCCGTCAATGAAGCACTGGGTTCAGTCAAAATACGAACAAAATCGTCTACACTCAATGCAGCCAATTCTACTCGAATAGGTAAACGCCCCTGCAATTCAGCAATTAAATCAGAAGGCTTCGCTACATGAAAAGCGCCTGAAGCAATAAATAAAATATGATCTGACTTCACCATACCGTATTTAGTGGATACTGTGCAGCCCTCTACCAACGGTAACAAATCACGCTGCACACCTTCACGTGATACATCACCTCCGCCTTGCTCGGCTCGTTTTGCAACTTTATCCAATTCATCAATGAAGACGATGCCATGTTGCTCAACATTTTCAATAGCCCGTGTTTTAATATCTTCTTCATTGATTAGTTTCGCTGCTTCTTCCTCACGCAAAATCTTCATTGCCTTGGCAATCGTTAATTTACGTGTTTTTGTGCGGCCTGTACCCACCTGTTGAAACATAGCTTGCAACTGACTGGTCATTTCTTCCATACCAGGTGGTGCCATTATTTCTACACCAACTGGTGTCGCTGATAACTCGATCTCAATTTCATTGTTATCAAGTGCGCCTTCACGTAGTTGTTTACGGAAAACCTGGCGAGTTGATGATTCTTTTTCACTGGTGATTACAGCACCTCTCGCCGGCGGCAATAAAGCATTCAAGATCCGGTCTTCCGCAGCATCTTCAGCAAGATTCTCAACTTTTTTCATGGCTGATTCGCGTTCTTGTTTGATAGCAATATCAGTCAAATCACGAAGAATGGAATCGACATCGCGTCCGACATAACCAACTTCGGTAAATTTAGTCGCTTCTACTTTAATGAAAGGAGCCTGAGCTAATTTCGCCAAGCGTCTGGCAATTTCTGTTTTACCAACACCTGTTGGCCCAATCATCAAAATATTTTTGGGCATTATTTCGTTACGTAATATAGGATCTTTGATTTGCATACGTCGCCAACGATTACGCAGAGCAATCGCTACAGCGCGTTTTGCTTCATCCTGACCAATAATGTGCTTGTCTAATTCTTGCACTATCTCACGAGGAGTCATTATCATTGTATTATTCACTAGTCACTATCCAATTCTTCAATGGTTAAATTGTGGTTGGTGTATATACATATATCACCTGCAATCGATAAGCTTTTACGGACAATCTCGGACGCTGATAATTTAGTATTTTCCAACAGTGCTCGAGCTGCCGACTGAGCAAATGGGCCGCCAGAACCAATAGCAATCAATCCTTCCTCGGGCTCAATGACATCACCATTTCCGGTAATAATTAAAGAGGCCTTACTGTCTGCTACTGCTAATAGCGCCTCCAGGCGGCGTAAGATTTTGTCAGTTCGCCAATCTTTGGCAAGCTCAACAGCCGCACGCACCAAGTGCCCCTGATGCATCTCCAGTTTGCGCTCGAAACGCTCAAAAAGAGTGAACGCATCAGCGGTCCCACCAGCAAAACCAGCAATTACTTTATCTTTATAAAGTCGCCTGACTTTACGGGCATTGCCTTTCATTACAGTATTACCCATAGTGACTTGCCCATCACCACCGATAACTACTTTATTGCCCCGTCTGACAGACAGGACGGTTGTACCACGATATTGTTCCAAGATACATCCTCATTACAGGTCGAAGAACCTAAAATGGGGATGCAAAAAAAATCAATGGAGGATTTGAATTATTTTTTCCTTTCTGTAGGCATAAAATATGCGAATCAGCTATCTGGACAACATTTTCTGCAAAAGCCTTTTAATTCAATGGCATCCTGGCCCAAATGGAAATGGTTCTCTGCTGATAATTTTTGTACTAGGGCACGTAAGGTCTTATCGTACACTTCATGAACCTGATGACAATCATTACACACCATTAATACCTCAGTAGGCAGTTGTTTTTCAGGCTCATGGCAAAGTGTATACGATTGGATAGACTCAATTTTGTGTACCACACCGGATTCAACAAAATAATCAAGTACACGGTACACAGCAGGTGGCTTGGAGCTTTGCTTGCTTTGCAATAACCTATCGAGAATCTCATAAGCTTTTAATGGTTTTTCTGCACTCCATAAAAGAAACAAGACACTCTTGCGCAAAGAAGTGAATTTCAATTCAATCGCTATACAATAATCTAGAAAGGAGGCTGGATAAGTCATGCTCTTTTACTTTTGTAGCCCCCAAATTATATAAGTTAATCCGCTTATTCTAGGCCGTTCATAAAAGATATGCCATGTGTTAAAGGCTCAATTTGCAAATATTCCGCGAGAGTTTGGCCAATATCAGCAAAACTATCGCGACGTCCGATAAAACAACTCGCTAATTGGGGGCCAAAAGCCAAAACCGGGATATGTTCTCTTGTATGATCAGAGCCGGGAAACGTCGGATCACAACCATGATCAGCCGCGATTACAACCATATCACCAGAGTCTAATTGTGCTAGCAGCTCTGGTAAACGTTGATCAAATTGTTCTAGCGCATGGGCATACCCACCCACGTCTCGTCGATGGCCGTAAGAAGAGTCGAAATCAACAAAATTGGTAAAGACCAAACTACCGGCCGGGGCTGTTTTCATTGCAGCCAAAGTAGCATCGAATAAGGCTTGATTACCATCCGCCTTTATTGTCTGTGTCAACCCTTGATGAGCAAAGATATCGGCAATTTTACCAATGGCAATGACTTCTCGCCCTGCCTTTTTTAACGCATCCAAAAGAGTTAGCGCAGGCGGCAACGTTGCATAATCACGGCGATTGCCGGTACGAGAAAATCCACCAGGCCTACCAACAAAAGGCCGAGCAATAACCCGCCCTATCTGATAATCATCGACTAATTTGCGCGCAATTTCACATACTTCATACAAACGCGCCAAACCAAAACTTTCTTCATGAGCGGCAATCTGAAACACACTATCAGCCGATGTGTAAACAATTGGTTTACCTGTCTTAATATGTTCCTCACCCAGTTCATCAATAATTGTGGTTCCTGAAGCGTGTTTCTGCCCTAATACACCCGGTAAACCCGCTTTTTTATCAATTCATTAATTAATTTCTGCGGGAAGCAAGGTTGTTCAGCAGGAAAATAACCCCACTCAAATGTCACTGGCACACCAGCTAACTCCCAATGACCGCTTGGTGTATCCTTGCCCAAGCTTTGCTCTACTGCATAGCCATAATACCCCTTTGGAGTAGCAAGTGTTGATAAATCTACTAAAGGAATACCTGAGCTGGCTACCGTTGCATGATACAAACCCAGGTTTGTTAAATTAGGGAGATGTAAAGGCCCTTGACGCACCCCCTCTTTATTAGCGAGTCCTTCCTTACAAGCCTGATGAATGTGAGCAAAAGTATTGGCTCCTTCATCGCCATAACGGTGCGCATCAAGACTTGCACCAATTCCCAGAGAATCCATTAATAAAATACAAACACGCCGCCCCAGCATCCTTATACCTCTTTTTGTCGACAGTGAGTTTCTTTTAAACCAAATAAGGCAAACAAGGCCAGAAGTAAGCCTAGAGGTAAAATCATTGCAGCATATTGGTAATCACCTAATGAATACACGGGAATACCATCCAGCATTTTCATTTCGCCATGATGCATCAATAAAATGCTGAACAAATTCTGATAAATGATATAACCACCTTGAGTCAAAATAGAAACCATACTGACTGCGGTGGCAGTTATTAATGGAGAACTGCTTTCAGCAACCAACGCATAACTTATTACCTGAGCAGCAGTAAAAAAGCCTAAGAGAAAAACAACCCTTTCATAACGGGTAAAGAAACAGGCACAAACAATATTACAAGCATGATTAGTAAAGATGCCCATACACCAACCTTCATTGGTAATACACGTAAACCTAATTTGTCCGAACACCAGCCAATCAACGGCCCACCAATAATTGCCCCAAGAAATAGCATGGAATTAACTACTGCTGCATCTTCTTTGGCAATACCCATTCTTTGCACTAGATAAAGGGAACCCATCATAGCACCAAACACAGCAATAGCCATATTCATCAGGCTGGTATAGAGTGCAGCCCTTAAGGTTTGCGGATTAAGATACGCTTTCTTGGCCGTAACAAGTAAACTGATTTTTTGCCCCACTTTGTGGCTTACTTCCTGTGCTTTGTCAATAATTGCAAACGACATAAAAACCAGCATGGCGGTACCAAGCCAACCCACCTGCATCAAAGCATCCCGCCAACCAATCTGAGCGACTAACTTGGTTAAAGGATACTGAGCCAACATACCACCAGTCATTGCCATGGTGACAATTACGCCAGCAACCATTGCCATACGTTGTGGTGGAAACCAGCGAGAAGCCAACCGGACTGGCCCAAGGAAACAAAATGCGCTACCAATACCAGTAACAAAACGGCAAAACAAAGCCAAATAAAAGGAATGTGCATGAGCCAGAATGAAGGTGCTTAACACGCATAGCAGCATTGCTACCAGAATAGTTTTCTTAGTTGAAAATCGATCGAGAACAACACCTGCCACAAACAGGAAGAGAACATTTGAAAGGTAGTATATGCTTGATAAATAAGCCATTTTATCGGCCTGCACATGAAAGTCGTACATAATATTATCAGCAATGGATGCAAACATATTGCCTTGAATAAATTCATAAAAGAAAACAATGATGCACTAAAACAAACTAACCATGGTAAGAAAGTTGATGCCAATCTCTCACTTCCTTTGAATTCTTCCACCATCTGCATAAAAACTCCTCAATCCAAACGTTTGCAGTAAGTCTCACGAGTCATCAAAACCGCCAGTAAAGCTGCTACAGCGGTTAGAGGAAATATCCACATTGCATATTGAAAATCAGCCACTGTGTATTGTTGTGCTGAAGCAGGAGCATGGTGTTGCATTAATACACCAAATATTACTTGCCCCACACCGCCTCCACCCATGATAAGAACAGAAGCGATACCAGTTGCCGTACCTGTATTTTTGGTTGAATTACTTTCAGTCAATTAGGGGATAACTAATTACTTGAGTGCTTGTGAATAAACCTAACATGAAAACAGGATGCTTAATTGGAACTGCGATAAAGCAAGATCCATAAATAAAGGAAGTACAGCAAATAAGGTTGCTATAGCACCGACGACCATTAAGGGTTTGCGGCGTCCCTGGGTATCCGAAAGCCAGCCCACTAAGGGACAACCAAGAATACTCCCCATAAAGATAAGACTAACAACATTGGAAGCAGCCATTTCAGATAAGTGGTGAACAACCTGTAAATAACTGGCTCCCCACAAAGCGCAAAGAACCATGATGGGTAAATTCAAAAAAGAGGTATAAAAACCAGCAAGCCAGTTTTGACGATTGACCAGAGCCTGCAGAAATCCCGGAAGAAGAGCTGCTTCCTGGGCAGTATTACGCCTCGAGACAATATAAGGTCTATCTTCAACTATTTTATAAATCCAGAGTAGTAAAAGCACACCTACCGCACCATCAATCAACAATGAATTTCTCCAGCCATAATACTCATTAAGGTGAGCAAAAGGAGTATGTGCCATCATCCCACCTAAAAAGGCCATTGTTACCAAGGAGCCGATAACCAAAGCTTGGCGGCGTGGTGGAAACCAATTCGAGACTAATACTACGCAGGATAAAAAACAGAATGCATTACCAATACCAGATAGAAAATGAAAAAACAAGCTAAAACAAATGAGTTAGTCAGTGCAAATCCCAGTGTACCAATAACACAAACGAACATAGCACTAAGAATGACCTGGCGGGTAGAAAAACGATCCAGAATGATACCCGCAGGTAAAAGAAATAAAATATCTGCCCACAGATAAGTACTCGACATCCAGCTAAGCTGAGCTGCATTTAAGTGAAAATCATCGCGTAAGGGCTGGTTAATTACATCGAAAATGTTAAGTTGAAAAAACTCATAAAAGAAAAACAACCCTGCTGACAGGCAAACCATCCAAGCCATTAAGTCACCACGAGGCAAAGCTACGCCCGAATCCACTGCGACTGAATCAGACAAGATCACTCCTTAGCAAGGGTTGCAAAATTTGCGGCGAATTGTATCAAAAATCACATTGGATTGGTATCTTTATTGAACAATTTTTTCTTATCAAGCAATACGCCGACTTCACCCGTTTTAAAATGTCGCCGGCAAGTAGAAACATACAGTCCATTTCCGCCAATAACCACTTGCTCCCCCTCTGAAATCACCTCGCCTTTTTCATTAAGACGCAAATTCATGATCGCTTTGCGACCGCAATGACAAATTGTTTTCAGCTCGACTAATTCATCTGCCCAGGCAAGTAAATACTGACTC
Organism: Legionella tunisiensis; assembly: GCF_000308315.1. Lineage (GTDB taxonomy): Bacteria > Pseudomonadota > Gammaproteobacteria > Legionellales > Legionellaceae > Tatlockia > Tatlockia tunisiensis. The sequence goes on from NZ_CALJ01000004.1 coordinate 6,450, forward strand.
CCTTCAAATAACTCCCCTCTAAAATCAGTACGTAAACCATAGGCTAAAACTGGAATCTGCAATTGGTCGGTAATTTCTGTTAATTGATAGACCTGTTTACGAGTTAGAAATTGGGCTTCATCAATCAATACGCAAGCATAGGTTTGTCCTTGCTGCAAGCGAGAACTGACTTGTTCATACAAATCATCTTCATTGTGGAAGATTAGGGCTTGTTCTGCTAAACCAATTCGAGAATGAATAAGGCCTTGCTGGTATCGGGTATCAATGGCAGGCGTATAGAGCAAAGTTTGCATGCCACGCTCACGGTAATTATGACTTGATTGCAGTAGAACCGTGCTTTTACCTGCATTCATAGCTGCAAAATAGAAATAAAGCTTTGCCATAAGAACGATAACCTAATTAAAAGTTCTCGTACTCTACTATGGATTGCCCCAAGAAAATAGAATAAGACGAATAACCTTTTGCAAATTAGATCGACTGAGCCTATATTAACAACGATTCATGCTCATGCTAAGGATAATTCTATGATTCCAGTACAAGGATATGCCGCCCCAAAGGCAAAAGCGCCTCTCTCTCCTCACTCTTTTAAACGCAGAGATGTAGGCGAGCATGATGTTTTGATTGATATCCTCTATTGCGGTATTTGTCATTCCGATATTCACCAGGCACGCGATGAATGGGGTGGGGCACTTTTCCCTATGGTGCCCGGTCATGAAATTGTTGGGGTGGTCAGTAAAATTGGGGGCAAAGTAAAAAATTTAAAGAGGGAGACCATGTGGGAGTTGGTTGTTTTGTAGATTCCTGCCGACGTTGTGAAAGCTGCCGCGAAGGATTAGAACAATATTGTTATGAAGGGATGACAACCACATACAATGGTATGGAGCGTAGTGGTAAGCAACTCACGCAAGGAGGGTATTCAACCAAAATTGTGGTGAATGAAAATTATGTTCTTCATATTCCCGACAATTTACCTCTCGATGCGACAGCACCTCTTTTATGTGCCGGAATTACTCTTTACTCACCATTAAAACATTGGGGTGCCGGCCCAGGTAAAAAAGTCGCTATTGTTGGTTTGGGTGGGTTAGGGCATATGGGTGTTAAACTGGCTCATGCGCTAGGGGCAGAGGTCACTGTGCTTAGCCATTCATCTACAAAGGAAGCTGACAGCAAGCGCCTGGGAGCCGATCATTTTTATACAACCTCCATCATGTCGAATTTCGCCAAATTAAGCGCTAGTTTTGACCTCATTATATGTACTGTTTCGACAGGCATTGATTGGAATCAATATTTAAGATTACTCAAACGTGAAGGTACCATGGTCGTCTTGGGAGTCCCTGAAAAAAATGTCCCAGTCGGAGCATTTTCACTGGTTAGTGGGCGCCGCAGTCTTGCCGGCTCATTGATTGGCGGGATCAAAGAAACCCAAGAAATGCTTGATTTCTGTGGCAAACATACTATCACATCCGAGATTGAGTTAATTCCCATTCAACAAGTCAATGAGGCCTACGAACGTGTTTTAAAAAGCGATGTCCGATATCGTTTTGTCATTGACATAGCATCGTTGAAATAAATAATACACCTCTTTCAAAACTCACTGCAGTGAGAGCAGAGCAAGGAGAAACGGCGCAGAATTACAGTGAGCCCCGTATCGAGCAGTGATGCGCCAATGCAGTAACGTTTCGAACACAATCTAATGAGCCCGGTTTGTCGGGCTGGCTTGTAAATTTTGCCGTAAAAAATTTCTTTTACTTATTTAAAGTCGGTTAGACTTTACAAACAAGAGTGCATATAATTTAAACAGTTATTACCTGTTGTAGCCTTTGAATTGTGAAAATTTTATTTATTAACTTATCTGACCCCGGAACATTAGGACAAAAATCAGGTGAGGCTTTAGAAAAAACATAAGCCTTCTTTCTTCTCTAAGAGTAAAAGTAACGTAACCGTATTAAACCTAATGAATTGCGCTTTGCAATTTGCTAGCTCAGGAACGATTAATTTAGACCAGCAAACCTCAAAAACACTCCAGGAGTGGTTAAAAAAAGAAAAAAGACTACAAAATTATTATTGCAGCGCATGGTAAAGTCGATGATACAAATTATTGTTACGCTGAATCAGACCCTGAAGAGATTTTCAAAACCCATAAATTGCTTAATTATGCCCAGCTCGCTGCGTTTGTAAAAATTCTTCTTGCCGTTAAGGATCAGACAATACCTTTCAACATGACTTTGAGTATTTGTTATAGTGCCCGCAGTCAAGATCACGAGAAAGATCATATTCGCCAAGTTGCAGAGATTGATATACAAACCAGTTTTGCAGCAAAATTTTATGCCCTCTTGATTACTGACTGTCACCTACGTCTAAAAGCGGTTACCGGCTCTGTCCAATTTGATGAAAAAACCGGTGCCTTATTGGTTGAAAGCGAAGAGGTCATTCAGGTAATTGAACGTTATGATAGTTGTCTAAAAGCGCTTAAGCGCTTTGAACAAGAAGAAGTCCAACCTCTACTTAAAACGCTTATCGAAAAAAAGGTCCCGAAGCCTGGGAAATATATTTGCGTGATGATAGTTATAAAAAGAATGAAACACCATTAGATAAGGTATGGATTAAATTCCTTGCTTTACAAGAAAAATATGAAGAGTTGCGCCAGGTAAAAACTCAAATGAGTCAAAAACATTATGGGCAAGTCTTGTTTGATTATAATCCTCAAATGGATACAGTTACTATTTCGTTAAAACACAAAGAAAAACAAACTGTAGTAAAGACGATAAAGCGAGACGATTTTACTGCTTATTACGACAATGAAGATAGGCTGACCAGCGAAGGACAATCCTCTACCTCAGACACATCAGTGATCTCAAGCCAAAAAACAGACCTATGATTATTTTGACAATTGATTAATTCGTTGCTTAACTTTTAATAAGGTAATCCTATTAATTATAGAAGGATTTAGGGTGAAGATCATGGGCTACGTAAAAATCAAACCGTTGATAATAGGGTTAGTTTTTCTTTTGCAAGCTCGCTTTTCCCAGCCGCCTCGTTTGCGACTAGTGCTTCTGATGCTAAAAAACCGATTTTACAAGTCCGAGATACGCAATTTCAATTGGATAATCGGGGAAAAACCGTAAAAGCGTTTGAAGTAATATTAATTCAACCTGATGGTACAGAAAGTAAGGAAGGCTATACTGGTGTTAAAGGAAAATTTTTTGATGTCATTGTAGAAAATAAATCCGCAGAACCAATAACACTGCATTGGCATGGCTTGATTGTACCCAATGATCAGGATGGCGTTCCAGGTGTTACCCAAACGTTAATACAACCGGGTGAAAAACGACCATTCAAGTACAAACTAGTGCAGTCAGGCACTTACTGGATGCATTCCCACGAAGGATTTCAAGAGCAACAGCAATTATCAGCACCCTATATTATTTATGAATCAGAGCAGCAAAAAAATAATGAACAAGATGTTGTGATGTTTATGAAAGATTTTACTTATCAATCTCCACAAGCCATATTCAACAAACTACGTAATGCCCCAATGCCCGCCATACAAACCGATAGCACAAAAAATATGGCTGGTGGGAAACCTGTAAAAGCAAAAGCTGATTACAATGATGTTGATTATGATGCTTACATTACTAACAAAAAACGCTCGCAGAACCAGATATCCATTATGTGACTCCTGGTCAGGTGAGACTACGTGTTATCGATGCAGCAGCCGCCACAAATTTTGTTATTGATTTAGGGAAATTGCAGGGGACTTTGGTCGCTGTTGATGGTGCTAAAGTGAAACCTGTTCAAGGTTCTAAATTTCCAATTGGGATTGCTAACCGGCTTGATATCATTGTGAATATTCCCGCCAAGGGGGGTGCTTTTCCTATTTTGGGACAAGTAGAAGGAACCAATCAACAGACAGGCTTAATACTTGCCACTAAGGGAGCAGAAATTCCCAAACTCAGCCCAACAGCCAGTCAGACCATTGGGCGCGTCCCTTATTATGAATTAGAACAATCACTCAAGGCCGTTGAGCCACTACCAAAGAAAAAAGTTGATATCAGTTTGAATTATAACTTACAGGGAACCATGGACGGTTATCGCTGGATGTTAAATGATGAAACCTGGGCTAAGATTAATCCCAAAGTCGTCAAAAAAGGACAACGTGTAGAATTGGTATTTATCAATAAAACGCCCATGTCTCACCCCATGCATTTCCACGGCCACGTTTTTCAAGTAACGGAAATTAATGGCAAACCCCTAACAGACGGTGCCAGACGTGATACTATTTTGGTTCAACCTTTTTCAACGGTGAAGGTTCAATTCGATGCCGATAATCCTGGTATCTGGATGAATCATTGCCATAATCTTTACCATATGGCAGGGGGAATGATGACCACTATCGAATTTGCCGGTTACCCTAAACCCGCTTTTTATTTATCAACCCTAGGTAAAATTCAATAATCTACCGTACAAAGAGTTCCTGATTTTTTTGGCTCAAAAGAAGATCTGGTAAAATTTGAGCTTGATTACCATTTAAAATATGAATTTCTCGGAGACTCGAGGTTAAAGAAGCTAATATCGCTTTTACCTTGATAAGCATACCTGCTTTTACAATTTTTTCGTGAATTAGAGTTTGTAATTCAGCGGCTGTTAATTGCGTATAAACCTTCCCTTCATGATCAAAAATACCTGCTTGATCCGTTAAATAGATAAGTTGATCAACCGCCAACGTATTAGCGATCTGACAAGCCGCCAAATCTGCATTGATATTTAAAGCATTACCCTCTTCATCTGTTCCAATGGAAGCGATTACCGGTATGCAGTTATCCGACGCCAGGATATGCTGAATTATTTCACTATTTACCGTTTTTATCTCACCAACAAAACCATGTTGCTGACTGAAATAATTGCAAAGTAACATCTGCTGATCCGCACCAGATAAACCCACAGCACGTACGCCAGCTGCATTTAATTTCCTGACCAGCAATTGATTCACTTCGCCACACAGCACCATTTCTATTATTTTGATGGCCTCAGCTGAGGTAGCCCGCAAACCCGCAATAAACTCTGATTGGATATTATGCAGCATCAACGCCTTATTAATGGCTTTAGACCCGCCATGAACCAAAATAATCTGATAATTGGCTTCACTTAATTTTTTATATCGCTAGCCAATGAGCTAATTAACGCTTCATCATCAAGGATTGACCCACCTAGCTTGATTAAAATACATGGTTTAGATGATCTGGTCATGATACGTACTCAGCATTGATTTTGACGTAGTCCTCAGTCAAATCACAGCCCCAGGCTGTGGCGGAAAAAGAACCCTCAGCAAAAGCAATCTCAATCACTGTCGTATCTTTAATTAATTGTTTTTTCAGCTCAGCTAAATCCAGGTAATCGACGGGAGACCCTTGCGAAAACAGTTTCATTCCCTGAATAGAAATATCACAACGTTCAAGGGTAGCGACAGAAAGCCTCTCATTGCCAATACGAGCAAGAACACGCCCCAATTGGGTGACTCTCCATAAATGGCTGTTTTAATTAACGGACTAGTAATGATCGCTTTAGCAACGGAATTTGCCTGTGCCTGGTTCTCAGCACCACTCACTACGGCTTCAATTAATTTGGAAGCCCCCTCTCCATCTCGAGCGATACTTTTAGCAAGCGTAATAGCCACTTGCAAAAGAGCCTCGTGAAAAATTGCTTCATCGCCAGGATCAGCAAGTGATACACCGCTCATACCATTTGCCATAAGAAATACGCTATCATTTGTTGATGTTTCGCCATCAACACTAATCATATTAAAACTCTTATCACTCACTTGCTTAAGTAATTGCTGTGCTTTTGCCATATCGATTTGCACATCGGTTAGTAGATAACCTAACATGGTTGCCATATTTGGATGGATCATGCCCGATCCTTTGCAAACACCTGTAATAGAAACCTTTCCACCAGACAGTTGTATCTCCTTGTATATCGATTTAGGCACCAAATCAGTTGTTAGAATAGCCAGAGCAAAATTTTCGGCGATATCACTCGTCTTTTTAACCAGTGCAGGGATAGCTTGAGTAATTTTGCCGATGGATAGGGGCCTACCGATAACGCCAGTTGACGCGGTTAATACCTGGGTTGATTCACAGTTCAGTGTTTTAGCAAGTTCAACTGCCATACTGATGTTATCTTGGATACCTTTCAAACCAGTCGCTGCATTCGCTTCACCGCTATTCGTAATAATTGCTCTAATATTGATTGCGGGTAATAATTGCTCACAATAGTTAACTGCGGCCGCTTTGCAATGATTTTGCGTAAACACACCAGCTGCCACACTAGGTTTTTCTGAAATAATGACGCCTAAATCGGGGCGATACAATCTGACCCCGCAATTCATCCCACCAGCCGAAAATCCCAAGGGTAATTTTGTTCTAAAAATACCTGCTCCAAGTATCATGCTGCCTCCTTCATAGGTAACAGACCTGTCGCTAGCGGTAAATGATAAAGCGCATTAATATTTTCAATCGCTTGGCTTGCGGCACCTTTCAACAAATTATCAATGCAAGAGAACAGCGTAATCTGACCTTCATTAATGAAATAACCGATATGAGTATTTGCTGTGCCAACCACCTGTTTTAACGATAAAACAAACGGACTGTCGTCTTGATTAATTTCTTCATAATGGATTAATAGATAAGTTTGATAGGCCGTTTGAAAAGCTGACTTAACCGCTGCTGCAATGGCCTCATCGGATGCAAAATCAACCTTGGCTTCCGCATAAATACTCATTGAAATTCCACGAACCAAGGGAAGAATCTGAGTAGTTAGCCTGGGTTTTACCGCAATTTGCGTATGGTCATAAATCGCTTTCCTAATCTCTGGATTATGTTGATGCTTACCAATTTTATAAGGGAAAAAATTGCCCATTAATTCGCAAAACATCAGCTCTGGATTAGGGTTTTTCCCTGCACCGGAAACACCGGATTTGGCATCGATAATAATATTGTCCGTTTTAATAATGTTTTCTTTTATTAAGGGAAGAAGTGACATCAATGCACAGGTAGCATAACAACCCGGGTTAGCAATCAGTTGATAGTCATCATAGTTTGTTAACCAGGGTGATAAACCATAACCAGCCTTTTTTATCAAGTCGGGTGCTTGATGAGGTAAACCGTACCATTGAGTAAATTCATTCTCTGCCAGGCGAAAAGCGCCGCTGAGATCAACAATCTTTATCTGTGTCTTAGCCAATTTTGCAGCGATATCCATCGATATCGTTGCTGGTGTTGCAAGCAAAAGGATATCTGTTTGGGATGCTTGTACAGTCAATTCAGCGAGTGAATAGACCGGAATATGTCGTAGGTCAACATGCAATTTATCTTTATTTTGACGAGAAAAAACACCGGTCAATTCTAAATAGGGATGTTGGGCTATGAGTTTCACTAACTCTTGCCCCACATAACCTTCTGCGCCAACCACCATTACCTTATATTGCTTCGACATGCATAAATACTCTTAAATTTGGAATAAAATTAAATTTTTATTCTAAAAATTGCATAATAATTAAATAGCGGCGGTTTTGTCAATCCAAAACCACATAAATATGCATATTTTGAATAAAAAACGCATAAATAATCACAATAGTGACTATTTAATTTATCTCTATGAAAAAACGGCTGAAGGGAGTAGCTGAAGAAGAACATCCGTAATGTTAAGCTTTAGGAACAAGACTCAGGAGAAGCAGTATGTCTAGACAACAGAATAGTGGTATGAATGAACAACAAAATTTAATCCATAATTTAAGAGAACTCTTATCAGACGGCCAAATTACTACCCAGGAAGATATTTGTTCTGCATTGGAAGCCAAAGGACATTTGGTCAATCAATCAAAAATTTCACGCTTAATCAGAAGGCTTGGTGCCATTAAGTCTAAAAATGAACAAGGACAAATTGTTTACCGCTTACCTCATGAGCCAGCGCCGCCAACAACTGCAAGTCAGCTGGCCAATTTAGTCATCGATGTCATTGCCAATGAAACTCTCATCATCGTGAATACCAGTCCTGGCTCTGCACAACTGATTGCCCGTATTTTGGATTATAACAAAGAAAAAATTCAGATCATCGGAACAATAGCTGGTGATGATGCCATTATGGTAGCGCCTAAATCGATTAAAAAATCCATGAATCCATTAAAGAAATAAAAAACTTATTATTTATTTAGGGACATTACCTTCTTCATTAGTGCTCGCTTTCTGGTTAATCTGGCCAATGCCAACTGGGAACATCCAACAGATCTTGGCTCTGCAGTTCGGTTTTACCAAGCTGCTTTTCAAGCTTGATCACATTGCAACCAGGTTGCTCTTGCAAGAGGGCTATCAAACGCTCAGCATGAGAAACGACCCAAATCTGAGTATTTTCTGAAGCCCGCAAGATGAGTCTTGCCAAAGCAGGTAATAAATCCGGATGTAAGCTGGTTTCTGGTTCATTAAGGATCATGAGCGTGGGGGGACGCGGGGTTAATAGGGCTGCTAATAATAATACGTAACGTAAAGTCCCATCAGAAAACTCAGCACAGGACAGCGGTCTTAACAAACCATGCTGAGAAATGGCTAACGATAAATACCCTTCTCCATGCTGAATAATAATCAACTTTGCCCCAGGAAAGGCATCGCGAAAGGATTCATCCAAAGCATCACCGTCACCGATTTCCCGTATAGTCTGTAATGCGGCCGCAACATCGCGACCATCATGATGAAGCACCGGCGTGCGCGTACCTAATTGCGCTCTGCGAGCAGGAGCTTCAAAATCCGTACGAAAATGATCATAAAATCTCCAGTTATAAATAAACTCCCGCATACGGATTATTTCCGGTGTATGATCTAACGAGCCAATTTGATTAAAAAGACTTTCAAAAATATTCAATTGCTGTGATAAAACATCAAAATTTCGTCCGGCACGCACTTTGACGAGAGAGCCCCGCCTGTCAACCAGAAGACTCGCTGGTCGGTAATAAGCTCCAGCCCATATACATTCTCTCTTGATTTCTGGATCTAAAGAGAACGCTGATGAAGAAGGGGCTGGTAAACCAAGAGAAATAGAATAGCCAAACTCATCTGTAGCAAACCCCATGCGCATACGCTTTCTTTCTTTACGAACCTGGCCTTCAACTGCTAGGTCTCCTTTTAACATCGCCTTTGACACTGTTTCAGGGCCAGCCCAAAAGGTGGAAGATAATCCACCCTCTTGGGCCAAAGCCTGCACTACTCCACCCTGAGCTGTTTCTGCTAATAGACGTAGTGCACGGTAAATATTTGATTTTCCGCTGCCATTAGGGCCGGTAATAAGATTAAGCGAACCTAAAGGAATCATTAAATTTAAAACAGAACGGTAGTTATTTATAGCAAGCGTGAAAATCATGAGGGTTGGCTAAGCGCGAACAATTTTTGCATTGTACAATGTCAATCAGATTGGGCAAACTAGGAAATAGTGAAAATGTCTTGGCTGCCATTTTTGGAGAAACAAGGATGAAAGTAACTTTAATTGGTTTAGGGAAAATGGGTTCTGCTTTAGCACAAAGACTTTTAGCTGCCAATTTTGAATTAACTGTTTTTAATCGCACCAGGGAAAAGATGCAGCCACTGCTCGCTATGGGGGCCCAAGGAGCCAGCAGCATCGAAGAGGCAGTAACAGGCAAAGACGTCATCATAACGTCTCTTTTGGATGATAATACAGTACTGCAAACCGTAGATGGATTTGTTCATTTCATGCAACCAGGAGCAATTCACCTGGGAACTTCAACCATTTTACCGGAAACCTCAAAAAAATTGACTGATTTACATGATCAGCACGGACTCATCTATATTGCTGGCAACGTATTAGGAGTCCCCAAAGCGGCTGCAAGAGGCGAGCTTACCACCATTACAGCAGGAAAAACCGAAGCAATTGAACAGTGTCGCCCCGTATTTAATGCTTATTCAACTAAAATCATCCATGTGGGAACAATGCCTTATCAAGCCAATGTCGTTAAAATATGTATGAATTATCTGCTCGCTTCAACCATTGAAACCATGGGCGAGCTTTATACCTTTGCCGAAAAAAGCCAAGTCGATACAGGGATCTTGAATTCTTTATTTCATAGTGTTTTCGCCCATCCAGCCTTCCAGCTTTATGTGGATAAAATTAAAGAACGTAATTTTGATGATGTAAATTTTGATTTAAAGGGCGGCTTTAAAGACTTGAGTTTATTCCAACAAGCCTTAACCAACGCTCAGGTTGTCCCTCATATCGCCAATATTATTAAAGATAAATTTATTATTGCCCTGGCCCACCACCTGGAAGAAAAAGACTGGAGCGCAGTCACTGAAATTACCCGCCTGCAAGCTAACATGCTTAAATAATTTCAGTGCATACCCGGGTCTGTTGATACAGCTCCCGGGTTGCCATGCAGAAAATCAAACATGAACTATAATTAAAAATGCTACGCACTCTTGATTGAGTCTCCCGACTTTTTTGCTTTTTATTACAACAATAAAGAGCAAACTATATTTAGAGATGAAGGATCATCATCATGTTAACGAACAATGAAATTATTGCCCCTATCTTCAATATCGGTGAAGAAGATGAACAAGATCTTTGGGGAGCAGATAAAACTATTTGGTTTAAAAACTATCTACTAAAGAGCTACAAGAGCTTGTTAATGTAGAGCACTATCAATTAAAAGATATCGCTCAAGGCGGTATAGGGAATTGTTATTTTTTGGCTGCTCTTAGTTCCATAGTAGACAGAGATCCTGATTTATTAAAAAACATGATCACACTAGGTAAAGACAAAGAAGGAAATCTGCGTGTCAATGTAACGCTTTACGCGGAAGATGGCTCGCCCCGCATTTACTCTATGCCTCCCACAGTGACACGAGGTTATACCGTAGGGACCGTAAATTATCATAAAAAGCCCTGGGTTGAGATCCTGGAAAAAGCGTATACATTTCATCGCTTGACCCATTTAAAAAGCAAACCAACTCAAGAGGAGTTTGACCGCGTCCAACTTTTATTAAAGCAAGATGAAAGTGATTGGAGCGAAGAAGATAGTCAACTGATCAAACGATATAGAGAAACTCGTGAATACCTGGCCTCTCTTTCTTCTGGCTCACCAGCGGAAGTATTCAAAACCTTGCTAGGCACACCAGCTACTCGTGAAAAGCTAGGGCAACCTTCCCTTATAGTGGATGCCTTTTGCTTAATGAACGATGTCTATGATGTCATAGAAGATGAACGCCAATTGCGAAACTTAAAACTTTCCATCAAAGAATGTTTTCGCAACTCATTCGGCTTTGAAGAACTTAACGAAGACTGGTTAGAACAAAAAGCACTGCAATTAGTCTCCGGTTTTAAAGACAGGAAACGCCTCAGTCCTAGAAGAAAAATGTATTGTCATGAGTTAGAGCCTATCGTCGAATGGCTCGAGTTCTGTGTGAATGAACTGAAACAAATGTCTACAGAAAAACTACCGGAACAATGTCAACTTGGTGAGCAGACTTTAAACTCACTGAGGCTCTTTCTACAACAAAATAATTTCCCTGTTAAATCCCCGTTATCACTGAAAGAATTTCACATTGTTTTTCTATTAAATAATCTTCTGGCCAATAATCAGCTCATCACTATTTCGACAGGGCCTCGTAAAGATTATCAAAATCACTCCCTATCCCAGGTCATTTCGATGTCAGAAGAGTCTGGACATAGTTATCAGTGCCTGGGACTATGGTTAGAAGGGGATGAATTATTTCTCCATCTTCGTAATCCTTGGGGAAAAGGCCAAATCGATTACAGACGTGATTTGGGTGGTGTACTATTGCGGAATAAAAATGGAGAATTAATGCCTTTTATTATCCCTGAGAAGAAAAAACATTCTTCTTTTATGAGTTTTTTGAAGGATTGGTTATCAGTGAAGTTGATGATATGGAGGAGCCCGTTCGCATGAATTTATTTGTGACTTTAAGTGATGAAAAAATGCAGGAACAGCGGGAATCAGGTGGCGTTTTTACCTTAGTTTACAGGATGTTGCACGCTATTTTACGGATGTGGACTTCACAAATGGATTAGAGGGATTTCCATACTCAGAAACAGCACAACAAAAAATTAGCTTCCAACAATAGGAAAACAAACTACAGGCCTGCCAAGAGGCTCCTAAGCAAAACATAGCCGATTGCTCCTACTGTATTGACTTTTTTGATGGTCTCAACTCGAAAAAGTCAGAAGCACGTTATGAGGGCAATCCTTAAAATAAAAGAATTAGATACCTAGATGGTTGAAAACAAAAATATTCATTAAGGTCAAAAATAATACTATAATTTATAGCGCGATGCTTGCATGTTTTTGCCACGAAATGTTTTCAAAAAGAACACATTTTGTAAAAAACTTAATAATGCCTTAATAAATTTCTGGTAAAACTATGTGAAAGATAAAAAATCAAATTGTAGATAAAGTGTAGTGAGGGCATCATGCCAAAAACGAAAATTAGTCTTAAGAAACATGCAGTTTTTGATAAATTGGACAATGACATTGTCGTTTCTTTTCAAGAATATGACTTCAATTTAAATCAGCTTAAGACAGAATTTTCGTCTCTATTTCAACTATTTCTTTCTAATAAAGAGCGTTTGAAAAACGATAGCGAACTTGTTGCATACCTCTCCTATGTTTGCAATTTAATGATTGAATACTACAACCTGGATTATGTAGGTGAAGATTTAAACGATCTCTCAAAAAGAGAGAGCAACTTGATGCTTTTATTAAAGAAAATTTCAGCAAAGGCGAGCAGGCCAGAATTACCAAATTCTCTACTTTTGTAGTATCTGGAGCGGTCAGTAATCTTAAAGATTATGCTTCTGCCTTTGTGAGCACCTCGAAATTACGCGAACATATTTCTTCTCTAAACACCAATCGAACTCATTGGAATTACAGCCGTGCTTTAGCAAGTTCTGCGATTCTCTATCTACAAAACATTGGTTTTCCTGAGTTTATAAAAAGCTTGAATGCTAAACTGGGTAATACCTACACGCCGGATGAGTTTGTTAGTCTCTTAGATCAATCACGAGAAACGCTGCGTGCCTTGAGTGTTGGAATCTATGGGCTGCGCTTGATGATTAATTTGGTCACCATGACTAAACACATTATTCAAGCTACAGCAAATGATAAATTATCTGCAGAGAAAGTTGCCGTACAGGAAATAGAAAAACGCGGTTTCACTATGTTGAATGATGCCGTTTGGGGGACAGCCAATCTGTTGACCAACTATAATGACTATTTTCAAATTTCAGCAGCGACAGCGTCACAGCTCACTGTCGCCTTCCTCGCATTTGATATTGCCTTACTCGTAGGACGTTGGTCTTATGAAGCCTATCAATATCAGAATCGTGTACTGGAATTAAATGCGCAAATAAAAAACTGCTAACACACCATTTGAGAAAGCAGTTATTCAGCGCCAAATTGATGTATTGAATGACGAATGGCAAGCCCAATGTGCTTACTACCTATTTAATATTACTGCAGCGACCATCCTGATTGTTGGTTTCACTGCCGCCCTAACCTTTACTGGCCCTGCTGCGGTAGCTGGTCTGGCGCTATTCAGTATGCTGGGTAATGCCATGTATAACACCGCTGATGAATATAAGAAATATAAGCAAGCTAGTATTGCCGTGGAACGTGAGAATGCGAATGCTGAGAATGGCGATGCGCTTACGCATCACCAAAAATTAATAAAAGAACTAAATGACGATGCCAGTCAAGCATATACCGACTTTTGGAAAACTCTGGCGTTCAACACGGGTGGAACTGCATTTATCGTTACTGCTGCTGTCATTTCTTGGCCTGTAGCTCTTGGGCTAACTATAGGATATATGCTTTATCGCTCGAATAATAATTATCAAAACCAATTAGGCGGCAACGATAAAAAACAAGAAGAACCACGCGATATATATCGCCTGTTTACTCCTAAGGGTAAGGGTAGCCAAGACGCCGTTCCTGCCAAATCTGTATCAGAGAATAGCGTATCAGTAGTAGTTGATAGTAGTAACAAGCCTATCTAATCAACAAATTCAGCAATCTTGTAAAAACTTAATGCCGGGTTAGGTGAAGTCCTAACCCGAGTTATTTCAGTGCACAGCTATTCATTGCTTTACTCATTGGGAGGCAAAGCCAGCCGCTGACCAAAACCTCATCGACATGCGCTGAGATTACAATCACTCATGTACGACCGTTTAGGGGATTGCTACGAATCAAAGGCAGTAACGCCTCATCTGACTTATCGGTAGGTCCAATCGAGCACAATACAATTGAAAAATTTAATGATTTCAGAGAGTCACCGCCGAAGCTCATCAAACGGTAAGGAGGCATAAACAGCACTGACAGCTAATCTATTTTCGGGAATTTAACAATAAAGTGAGTATATTTCCCAAGCTCTCCCTGACAATAGATAGAACCTCCTGCTGCCTCGACGAGACGCTTGCTACAAGCGAGCCCTATCCCTGTCCCACCTTTCCTTTCAGAATAAAAAGGCTCGAAGATGATTTTCGTTTTTCGGGAGAAATTCCTTTGGCAGTATCTCTAATGTGCAAATAATTAAAATCATCATCCTTACTTCCCTCTGATATCCAAATCGATATTTCTCCTTTACCTACTTCTTCAATCAACTCAAAGCTATTTTTTAATATATTCCAGAAAAGATTCCTAAAAACCATGTCAGCAACCCATACCGAATAATCACAAGCCAGATCCAGCTGAATAAGCTCGTGCTGACCTTTTTTAAATGGATACTCCTCCAAAGCTTGTTTAAGTAATTCTTTAATGGGGTAAATAACAAATTTGCGTGTATCAAATTGGTCACTTTGAATATTACTTAATTGAATACTAATAAGCTGATTAATACTCTCAATGCCACGCTCAATGATATGAATACTATCATTTAAGCGCTTTTTCACCTCAGGGTTTCTAATTTTTTCAATTTCACCTTCTTGCAGTTGGGTCTGTAAGTAGACGCTCGCTAGTGGTGTTCGCAAATCATGAGCCAAACTCCCTGCTAAAAGGCGAATCCCAGAAACCTTGGCATGAATTACTTCGCGCTCTCTGGCAAACAAGGTACCGATCACAATCGCCGTAGCAAAAGTCATGGCCAGCTCAAAGAAAGAAGGATTATTCGGAACATAATAGATTGAACTGTTAGAACCACATAAATAACAAAAAAGCGCTACTCCACTACCAAGCAATAGCAGAATAAGCGAATCCAGCGCACTTGCAACAAGGAAAAGAAAAAAGTGGCAGAGATACCATTCATTAGCCAGAATGTTGCGCCATGATGAAGTAAGGTCAGATAGGTAAAAAAGAAGGGCAGACAAAACGCTAAAGTCAGATACCAGACAACGGGAAGAAATTTCTGGTATTGGAGTAGCCAAAATTTATGTAGTGATAAGATAGTACAAAGAACTGTTGCTATTAATCTTAGGATAATTTCTTGATTGGAAACAGGATTTTCTAAATGTCCCAACAACCCAAAAAGCGGGAAGTTAATCATCATAACCACGCCAAACAAGGTGATCTGATGGCTAGGTTCAACTGTTTTCTCTTTAAAATAACTATATAAAGGATAGGCCATTTGCACTCCCAAAAAACTGATAGTTACTTAATCTAATGGGTTTCTATTAACCAGAAGTTAATGGCAACATCGCTCCTGACTATCAAAAACTCGGCCAATTGATTGGCAGATTTTTCATTACATAAGAAAATAGTACTTAATTTGAACAGAAAAGACTAGGGGGACAAATCCCCCTAGATCTGTTCATAAATAGATCATTTTGGTATAATGAAGCTAACATGTACTTGTATATCGTTGCCTTATGAAAACTGAAGAACCACTTCTCTTAAACCACTTAGAAAATTTATTTGAATTAACCTCTGCTAACGTTTATTCAAAGGACACCAAAGGATGTTATCTAAGCAGCAATCAAGCGATGTTAAAGGTTAATAATATACGATCAGAGCAGGAAATCATTGGAGCAACTGATTATGATCTCTTGTGGAAAGAACGAGCCTCCGTTCTAATACAGAATGATCAAGAGGTGATTCAAACCAATAAAGCAAAAACTTATATTGAATCAGTTCGGTTAAATAGCAAGATATTACAATGTTATATCAGCCACAAAACACCTCTACGGACCTCATTAGGTAAAGTTATTGGCGTTTTCGGCCTTTCTTTTTACTTGAAAATGAACATTCTTTAATAAATACCGTCAATGAAATGAGTGCTCTAACCAATTCCAGCCTTTGCGAGCAAATACAGGTCGTTGGAACCCAACCATTCACTAGAGGAAGTCATTTAACCAAGCGCCAAATGGATTGCCTTTATCATTTGGTTAAGGGCATGACAATCAAACAAATTGCCAATACTTTGAATTTATCACCTAAAACGGTTGAACATTATCTTGATGCCGTGAAAGTAAAATTAAAGTGCCGCAACCGTGCTGAATTGATTACGGTAGCCTTGCAAATGCCAGCCATCAGAGAACAATTATAATATGAGATCCTACAGCTTACTCCCCTAAGGTTTGGTAATCAGTTCAAGCAAATGAGCATTAGGATCTTCACCATGAACGCCACAACCCCCATCATGATGAGCAACGCAGCAAAATCGTTATCCGATAGCTGGTTTTCTATCGCCTTGAGCGACAGGGGCTTTTAGAATATAGCCCAAAATTTAATTCTTTTAATTTCAACCTGCTCCACCTCGTTGGCAATAAATAAGGTGGAATGGGAAAGCAAGGGATAAAAAACGATGACAAAAATGCATAAAAATGAGGTAGATATAGACGAGGCTCTTGTCCATACTCTGCTTAAAGAGCAATGCCCTCATTGGGATAATTTGCCTCTCGAAGCTATTTTATCAAGTGGTACAGACAATGCCTTATTTCGTTTAGGCAGTGACTATGTTATTCGTCTTCCCCGTATCGATTGGGCTACTAAAAGTATCCATAAAGAATACGAATGGATTCCCAAGATTGCTCAATATCTGCATTTACCTATTTCTGTGCCTTTGTTTAAAGGCGATCCTTGTCAATCCTATCCCTGGTCTTGGCTCATCACTCAATGGAATGATGGTCATAATCCATCTTTTGAAAAAAAGGACGAATATGAATTACTGGCTAAAGAGTTAGCTGACTTCTTAAACGAGCTACATGAAATAAAATTGGCTGATGGCCCTCTTTCCAGGCGTGGAGTACCTTTAAAAGAGCTGAATGAAGACACAAGGCAAGCGATAAGCGAATTAGAAGGTGAGATTAATATCCAATCTGTAACCTCTTTATGGCATCGGCTATCCAATTCCCCCGCATGGCATCAAGCACCCGTATGGA
Organism: Legionella tunisiensis; assembly: GCF_000308315.1. Lineage (GTDB taxonomy): Bacteria > Pseudomonadota > Gammaproteobacteria > Legionellales > Legionellaceae > Tatlockia > Tatlockia tunisiensis. The sequence continues at coordinate 23,833 of NZ_CALJ01000004.1, forward strand.
TACATGGGGATTTTCTGCCAGGCAATATTTTGGTAGAAAACAATCGTCTAACCGCAGTGATTGATTTTTCTGATGTGGGCATCGGCGATCCTGCTTGTGATTTAGTGATCGCCTGGAGTTTACTGAATTCACATTCAAGAAACGTTTTTAGAAAGAATTTGAAAAATATTGATGACAACACATGGGAAAGAGGCCGGGGCTGGGCCCTATCAATTGCTCTAATCATGCTGCCCTATTATAAGAACTCCAACCCTGTTTTAGCCTCCTTGGCAAGACGAATGATAGAAAATGTAGTAGATAATTAAACCCGATAAATGATAGACATCGAATAATTGAGCAGTCGTTATTCAGATAACTCTCTGAAATTAAATTGAATTTATAAATACCAAAAAGACTGTTTCTGCATCAAACATTATTTATCTTCAACAAAATCTTAAAAAATAGTCAGGACCATTTAAAATATCTCTTTAAATTTAATGGAGCAGTTGACATGTACGGTAGAGTGGGCAGTTTTTTTGAAAATAATTTTCCCCCCGAACAAGCAAGAAATATTCTGGCCTCTATTGCCAGGCTTGGCCTGACTGTACCACAGCCATCATCAATACGAGGTTGTTTAAAAAATAATACCCCGGATACTCAGCTTTGTTACAACCAAGTTAATTTAACAGACCAGAGAGAGCTTGACGAAACTATTCAAAGTCTCGTTTATGATGAAAAAGAAGGTTTCTGGGCCATTGCTAGCGAACGTCATTTCGACAAAGTGAGATTACCTACGTATCAAGTGTCAGAAGCGTTAATAAATTCGGTGGTTTTTCTATTTTCACGAGAAGGACAATTATACAGTCAAGGAGGTCATCCAGACATAGCCGTTAATTGCTGGCCTAATATGCGCCTCTGTGGGATACCAACTAGAGAAGAAGACGCGTCTTACTTCAGTGAAGTTAGAGTACCGGGAAAAAACTATGCTGTGCCCCCCTCAGAAATGAAAGCGATCTTGACTCCCTTGCATTTGGTGGAGTTTGTGAAGGAATTTTTTCCTGGAACTATGGTTATTCCCGTGACCTTGCTGGAAAAAACACTGACTGAAGACCCTATTGAATTATTTGTAACAGGTAAATCTGCTAAAAACCAAACAGTAATAGGACCCAATTTTGCTCGAGCCCTCCATATTGCCTTAGCAGCCTTCCCCAACCTTAACCAATTTGGTGTGCATTTAACTCGATTACCTATGGTCTATCAACCTGATTTATCCCTCACACTGGAAAAAAATCATGAAATCTATAAGAAAAGATGGGATACGATTACCCTGCGTTTATCCAATCTACGTCCTAATCAGCTAGACGCTTTGCAAGAACTTCATGGTGTAAGGCTTGTAAAAGAAGCACGTAACGTGGGAACTTATTTATGTTATTGCTCCCCACAGCAAAAAGAAGCTGTCGGTGAATGTTTGAAACAAGAGCCTGTATCAAACACAGGCCAAGCTAAACCCTAGTAGACGTCATTAACTTTTCTTTACAATATTGTAAACAAATTGACGTTTGAGAAACAATTAGTTACCTTTGTTTGGGAATATCACTCGTTAAGGTCAAACCAGAGATGACCAAACAAAGGAGCGCCAATGTTAATCAAGTTAATGCGTAACGTACGCCGATTCCAAGCGAATCTCTCTGAAAGGATGCAGGTTATCTTTGAACAATTAAGTAAAGGTCAATCCCCAGGTATCCTTTTCATTACCTGTATAGACTCTCGTGTTATCCCCAGCCTGATAACCCAATCCCAACCCGGAGAATTATTGATCCATCGCAATGCAGGAAATATTATTCCCCCCTATCCTAATAAGTCTAGCGAAGCCGCTACGCTTGAATATGCATTAACAGTACTCCAGGTAGAAGACATCATTATTTGCGGGCATTCTGACTGTGGTGCAATGAAAGGCCTGTTATCACCAACGCTTGAAAGCGATTTACCCTTAGTCTCTTCCTGGATTCGTAATTCACACTCCGTACTCAAAGAGATTGGGACAGAAACTGACAAAGAGGATTTCTCCCGAAAAGTACAGATGACCATTAAAAAGAATGTGTTAGCACAAATTAACCATTTAAAAACCTATCCTCTTGTTGCTGAAAGGCTTGCCTCTAAGCAACTAACACTTCATGGATGGGTTTATGACATTGAAACAGCCGAAGTGTTTGTCTATGAATCCAAGCAGAATGATTTTATTAAGTTGGAAAAGGCCCTTCGGCTTGCCATTGAAGACAGAAGAGACAGCATTGTGAAAACGATTGCCATGAATTATCTGGCACAATTTACTCACCCTCAAACTGCTAAGGACTACCGTGCTTTAATGCATTTGTTTTCGTTAATAGAAAAGGACTTAACTGCTATTTGGGGTCCAATTAGAAGACAAGTTTCACATAGTCTCTGGACTGAACTAGGTGAACTGTATACTGGTCCAACCGATCCTGAATTTAGCGCCATGGTTAAACGTGGTGTCCATGCTAAATTGGATAATTTAAAGGATTTTCAACAAAATATTCAGGAGTCTGCAGGTTATCATCAATATTGTAGTCAACTCATTCGCCATACCCTATTTGGAAAATCTGCCCCACTACCCAAATTACCTATAGTCATTCCCAGTCATGGGCATAATTTTTTCTTTGATCGCATATAACGTGCACCGGTAGAAATAGGCACCGGATTTTATGAGCCCTCCAGGGGAATTACTTGGCAAAATCGGTGCTATTTCTCCTGGAAAAAAATCAAACAATTTCTAGTTTAACCTTACAGTTAAGCGGAGCAAATATGGTATGATCTGGGGCTTAATACAAACATTGTTGTGACCAATGAAAATAAAGGTTCTCTTTTATAGTTTGCTCGTTAGTACTCAGGCTGTTGCTGCCCCTCGTTTTGTCCCTGCAGAACCATTACCCGCCAAGTATTACGAGATTAATGGACCAGCCCTCTGTGCAACAGCGAAAGAAACCTTAGCCTATTTAAATAAAGGCAATCACTACGATCCTCAGGTCATCCATGAAGGTAAGGTTTTTAAACTGCCCCTTGCACGGGTCAAAGCCACCTTAACATTTATTTGCCAACACCAAAATGAGCTGCAGGATCCTGCTTTTGTTAAAAAGCACTTTGATTTCATTCGCTGGTATCCAGACAGCAAACAAGCCAAAACGCTTCGAGCCAAACCGCTAATCGCCGGGTTACCCAAAGATAAAATTTTAATGACGACATATTACGTCCACCGCGCCAACGTATCTAGTACGCCCAGCTCAACTTATCCTTTTGCACTCTATGCACTTCCAAAAGATGAAGAAACGCTCACCCTTGAAGCAGCCAATGCCAACCCTGAACTGATTCGTTTTCACTACGGCAAACAAGCTATCTTAAAAGGCGCTTTAGCAAATAAGAACGTTCCCGTGCTCGCTTATTTAAATCGAGATGACTTGGAAGCCGCCTTAATGCAAGGTACAGTCGTTGCTGATTTTGGCGACCATAAACAGACAAAAATCTTTAATGTTAATCGCAACAACAATGTTCCTTATGATAAAGCCCAAAACCCGTATGAGCAGGAGCGCTACTGGTATTTTAAACCAGTACACGGGATCAAAGGTTATGGTAAAGATGCTGAGTATAAAATTACTGTTAATAGCGGCGTTACCTTTGCAGCCGATCTTGAGCAATTTGGCCTGGGAAAACTGCTGATGGTGCAATATCCCGACCAGACCGGACAAATGAGGACACGAGCAGGTATTCTTGCTGATACTGGCGGTGCATTTCAAAATAACCTCTATCAAGTCGATTTTTTAACAGGCAGCTATGCCGGAAAAGAGGCTTTCTATCAAGCAAACCGTCATTTACCCAATTATGTGACAGCTTACTTCATGGTGTTAAAAGCATAATATGAAAATTTGTATATCTTTCTTATTTTTTATGAGCTCTCTGGTACATGCCTTTTCTTGCCATGATGCGCAGATCATTCATAAAGCGCCAATTCAATTTGATAAAGAGCGTATTGCTTTAACCCAGCAATATCAATTAACCCATTATGGAATTAACACGCAATCAATTGAAATTGAACCCAAAATGATTGTATTGCATTGGACCTGTATACCAACACTCAAAGCAACCTTGCGTATATTTCATCCACCTACTTTCCCTCAAAGCTCACCACGCATAAAAGAATTGCCTGGCAACTTAAATGTCTCCAGTCATTTTGTTGTTGATCGCGACGGAAGCATTTATCAACTGATGCCTGAAAATTGGATGGCGAGACATGTCATTGGTTTAAACCATTACGCAATTGGTATTGAAAATATTGGAGGAGTAGACAGCAAAGACGACTTAACCGATGCGCAAGTGAGAGCGAATGCATTTTTAGTTTGTTATTTAAAAAGAAATACCCGGAAATAACGCATGTTATTGGCCATAACGAGTATTTAAGTTTTAAAAATACGCCGCTGTGGCTTGAGCGTGATCCAAATTACCAAACCGATAAAAACGACCCCGGGCCCGTTTTTGTTAGCGAGGTTATGCAGTTAGTCCGCCAGGGATAGGTGCTCATTTTGTTTGGCTGACAATTGTTTGATAAGCTCCACTCGCGTTGCCAGATCAGCAATTTCAGCAGCGGTTAAGAGTGTTGCGATGGCCGCCCACTTTTCTATCAATTTATTGGGTACAGCATCCGCAATATCGCTAATAAAATATTCTTTATCATCCGGATTTAAAACCGCGAATAGGGTTTGTAGCATGCCAACAATTTCTTCAGCGGTCATTGCTTGATATACGGGATAATCAATAGATTCGAGCTCTTCTTTACTGCACAGACGGGCCAGCTCCGGCATTAATAGTGTTTCTTCCTTGTGAAGATGTTCTAAATTCTCTCCAATAAATTGTCTATAACTCAAATAGAAATGGTATCCACCCTCAATTTTCTCTCTATCAGAGTGCATTTCCGTGATAGCAGCCAGTTTCACTTTAAGAGCATTAAAAACAGCCTCATGATTTTGGTGATCGGCCTCTACGTCCTGAAAAGCAGTGCTATTATGTTTTTTTAATAACCCATGAATTTTTTCATCTTCATGCTTAGCATGAAAACCAAGCAAGTTAACCAGGTTATTCAGATCGCTCGCAATTTCTTGTACCTGTTGTGAATCACGAAAATCAGTTTTGCCAATTTTGTGATCAAGCTCATTCATCACAAGGGTGATATATTTATGCTCTCTGTATAGACGTCTTTCTGGACGTTGATAAAGACTGTAATGAAGTTGCATCGGAATTCCTTGTGGTAAACATCAGGTCTTTCGGTTGCTGCGATTTTAACAGAAGGACCTAAATGTCATAAGCACGATAAGGTAATGTTCTCTATGCCCTGTGCTTTCTACGCGGAATCTGGCCAGGGTTCATTTAATCTGGACTTAATTACTTTTTATCTGGGATTCCGGCTTAGTACTTTTGCTTATAGAGTTGGGCAAAAACAAGGTCGCTTTTGTTGCTTCCTCACCGTTTAAATATCGTTTCCAGTCGTGATTAATTTTTCTAACTTTTCATTGAGAATTTTTCTCGTACCGAAAATGATGAGTTGAAGAGTACATCGTTTGTTAATAGATTCAGTTCTACTATTTTTGATTTAGTCGATTAATCTCCAACTGTTTCTCTTGCATTTTTACTTCCAGTATCGAAACGCGATGATGGGCAATCCAGGTTGCACCTATGGATACTGTAAACGCTAACACCAAGACTAACACATCCAATCCAGTCATATTAGAAACGCTGCTTCCTTTTCCATCTTTACCTTTTGACATGATATTCTCCTAATAATCAGCCAAGTGTTGAGAGCTCATATTTATGGACTTGACGCAGGTGGGGAGGGTGTAGTTTCTTGTTGCGTTGGTGGTATGGCCGTCTCAGGAAATAATAAAAACAGGAGTCCCACAATGACCAATAAAATGATAATAATTGACAGTTTATTCATAGTAATCCCTTACTTTAAAGAAGGATAATCTCCTAGCCCCCCTTTCTTTTTCCTTAATTATAACCTAGTGTAGGTATTTGGTTTAAAATTAAACATAACTTATTTATTTTACTAGCATTAATTTTCGTTTAGCTAACGACAATGAGAGAAGGAAGATCACTTTAAGGAACATTTATGACCTCACTACAGCGTTTCGTATGCGAACATCCTTATTTTAGTATGCTGGTATTTGCGGCTATTGGCTTTCTTCTACGCGGAATGAGACGACTAAATATCAAGACTGTGCGAATAGCAATAACAGAACTGGAATTGGCTTTGGAAGATGAAGATATTGAAAGAGCAAAACACGTCCTGCAACGATTAAAATCAGGCTTTGGTATCTAGTTATACCTCGTAAAAAGCAAACTCCTTTTTGCTATACTCTAAACAAACGATTAGTTTTGCGACTTGTTTGCTTCTTTTTTGGCTACGAGACCAGGACAAAATAGTAGAAGGACTCATCGTGAAAAACAATCGATTCCTGCGACTGATCTTCATAATACTGCTTGCGTTTCCTTCTCTTAATTATGCTGACAATAACGATGTGGCGGCATGGACACAACAGGTTCTTCTTTCTACTCTATCGATTGATTATACAGTGACCCCTGATGATTTCGCTGTTTTAAGGCAAAATTATATGCCCACAGCCTGGACAGCCTTGCAAGAGTTTGTTGGTGATCAAGTCAATGTTATACGTGCCGAGAAGTTAACCCTGCATCCTGTCGCCTTGGGCCCTGCTACAGTTGTTAACTCGGGCCTCGCTTTTAACATCCATTATTGGCGAGTAAATCAATCCATCGCTATTCCAGAATTAAATATGACTATTGATTTTTCCGTGATTGTTATCAAAGCAAACTCTCCGCCTTTTTTAATTCAGGATATGACTATGATCAGGCACGACACCTAAGGTGTGGAAAATGCAAGGAAGAAAAGTTCACCTCCTTGCAAGATTCTATCATTAAGGCGTCAGTACCAAAGTATCCTCTTCATACGTAACGACTAGAATATCTTTCGGATCCTGAGGATTCACCCAGGCTCTTTTATTGATTGTAGCTTGTTCTCTAAACTCAACAAGCCACATCCCATCTTCCTGACTAACATACTCTACTAGCAGACTTATACTCTCACTCTTATACATGTCAGCATAGAGCGCCAGATCTTGTTTATAATAATCGCCCAAAGACTGCTTTATAAGATCTTTCACTGTTTTCAATTCACTCGCTGAAAGCTCTGTAATGCTAAAATATGGCTTAAACCCTATATATAATTTTATACTCATAATATCCCATCAAAAAATGGCAAATCTTGCCAAGCTAATAAAAACGAGCTAACACGTCTAAAGTTTTAACTCAGGTTCTGCACTCGTTATTTTAAAATAATGTTTATCCAATACATCAATTTCAAGAAAAATTTGTAATTGCAACTTGTTAAGCGATGCAGAAAAATATTGTCTTAACACAGCAATTAATTTCTCACCCACTTTTTGCAAAGTATCATCACTGCGACCAGTCAATACGGTCAAGTTAACAAGAATAAATGCATGTTGTGGTTGTCCATCAGCAATATAATAATCCTTGCATTCTACTGCTCTGCTTTTGCAATTACCTAATCGTGCGGGCAGATCTTGCGACAAAACAGTATGGAGCAATGGAAACACAGCATTGATCTTATCTTTTTCAATAACATTGGCACTATATTCTAAAAGCAATTGCGGCATACAACTCCCTCCTCTGTTTTACCGAGCTTTATACCCGATTTCAGTTCTTCAGGACATATAGTTACTTTAAATTTTTCATCACCTAAAAATAAATATCTGGCCATAGTGGAATTTTCAAAATTATCTGATAGAATCATCTCGCTTGTCCTTATAATTCATTGTGAATAACTTTTCTTCGTTCGTTGCAACCCGTCATGTTCTGAAAACCAATTTCCTCATATTTCCTTGATTTAAAAGCATTTTCTGCTTTTACTCACAATAGTTCCATAAATTTTTATCCACAAATTCTGTGGATAATTCTGTGTATTAACTGCTTGAAACCCCTTGGTAGCTATGCTAAAGATGATATACTCTTGCCATGTTGACTAAAGCCACCATTTAGAATGCGTTCCTTACCGAATTTCATCATCAGTGTTCTATTGATTTTATTTGCCAGTTTTGTCCGTGCTGAGGGCAACCTAAAAGAATTTGAACAAAATTAAGCGACTCGGTTATCACGACAAAAATTACTGCCAAATTTACTAAAAACCGTGATCTGAATCCCTTGAAAATTTATGTCTCAACGAAAGATGGGGTTGTCACCTTACGCGGCCATGTCAAAAATAGACAAGCCTTTGTAGATGCCCTTCGGCTTGCCAAGGTAACCACCGGTGTAAAAGCCGTTGAAACTGATGAGTTGGTTATCAAACAGGTCAACACAGCGTTTACTGATGCTTATATTACTGCCAAAGTCGAAGCAGCTATTTTACGAGCTAAGGTATTTGATGATGAATCAATTCCTTTAGTCGGTATTAATGCAACGACTACGAATGGTACCGTCACCCTGTCTGGACATTTAAAGCAAAAAAATCCATTGTCGCGATAATAAAGCGTGTCAATGCCGTACGAGGCGTAAAGAAAATAGTTTCTAACTTACAGGTTGTGAACAAGGAAGCTTAATGAAGGACTTCACTCGTTTTAAATTTTTCCTCTGGTATTTTGGCCATTTTCAAGTTCCTTTAATCGGCCACTTGAAACCTAAATTAATCGCCCTCGATGAGAAAAAAATTGTTGCTAAAAATAGCGTTAAGAAGACGCAGTAAGAACCATCTTAACTCCATGTATTTTGGCGCCTTGGCAGTGGGAGCTGATCTTGCTGGCGGCTTACATAGCTTCTATCATGCAAAGCGTGCCAATTTGAACGTATCCGTTGCGTTCAAATCGTTTCAGGCCCAATTTCTTCGCCGACCTGAGTCTGATGTTTATTTCGTCTGTGAAGAAGGAGAGCAGGTGAAAGAGATGCTCCTGGAATCCAAAAAACCGGAGAACGGGTAAATAAACCGATACAAATCAGGGCCTTTACTGATTATCTTAAAAACCCCGAAGAAGTTGCTACCTTTAGTCTGGAGTTATCAGTTAAGGTATTAAATTAGGATTTGTTTATATTCCTAACTATGCTGGTGCTTAGGGTTTGATTGTCTGCACTGCGATGCTCGGAAATCAAACCATAAGCACCTAAGCCAGCGAAATATAAACCGTCCCTAATAAAGCTGGAATAAACGGTCAATGAGTGCAAAAATGAATTTTCACCGCTGGCAAATTGCTGTATTACTCATTCTTCTTAGCACTTATAGTGTGTTATTTTATTTTATTTTTACTTATCAATATAAACTCGATTTTTCCTCATTTTATTCGGCCTTTCAGCTCTTTAGTAATAAACAGAATCCCTATCAAATTTTATATACCACTTATCTACCTACTGTAAAAAGGTTATCAGCTAACCTCAATCCACCAATCGTACTCTGGATGCTGACTCCTTTATTACGGCTTAGCTATGATCTCGCCTTGATTATCTGGTCGGCTATTTCTTTGCTGCTAGGATTAATCGGAGCTCATTTTAGTTTTAAGCTCGCCTTTCCTCCCGACTTCATGAAAAAGAATTGGGTAAGTTTATATCTCATGTATTTATCCTTGTTCGCAACAGTCATGGATACTGCCATTGCGCAATTCGGTTCCATTTTATTTTTCTTTATAATCACAGGTTATTATTGTTACCTTAAAAATAAAGAGAACAGTGCCGGCATCCTTTGGGGAGTCATCATTGCGATGAAGTTCTTCCCTGCCTTACTTTTTTCTTTGCCTTGAAACAAGGCCGTTACAAAGTCTTTATGATCATGTTAACCACCGTGTTGTTGCTGTCTTTCATTCCGTGGTTAGTTTTTGGGTCTACTATTTATAAGCAATATTTTTCCATGCTGACCTGCGTTCTTTGGTACGGCGATAGTTGGAATGCCTCTCTTTATGGTTTTCTGTTCCGTTTATTTATTGATGTGCATGATAAAACACAGAGTTTAATCGCCATTAAAACAGTCTATATTTTTCTGTTTTTCAGTCTTCTTTTCTGGTACCTGAAAAAGAGTACCGGGAAATCAACAGCACTGAATCACCAACCTTTTTGTTTGACCTTGATCATGATGTTATTAATGAGCCCGTTCGGTTGGTTATATTATTTTCCTTTATTAATTCTTCCTGTTGCCTGTGTCTGGATAACAGCCATTAATAAAAAACTGGGAGGGATAACTTACTCTTCTTGTGGCTTATAAATTTATTTCTGCTTAACTTTCCAATTGACTATGTCCGTACCCCTTATATGCCTACCTTCATAGGTAAGCTTGGCTTTTATTCTTTTTATTTTTATGGCTTATTACTATTAGCTTATCTGCTGACACGACAAGTTATTACGCCTCCCACAAACAAGCTGAGCATAGGCAACGCACCTACTTACTTCACGCCCTCTCTCTTCATTATTCTTTCTTTCGGTCTGTTAATTCCCATTATTAGTTTTATTATGCGCTTATTCTCAATTCCAGGTGTTCCTCTCCTATGTTATTAATTGACAAACGAATGTATGCCGTCTAACGTTAACAAGGAATGCTTAATCTCTATGAGACTGGACATAGGCCCATGATCGACTTAACCATTCATACACAACCTGATGATGAAACTTGTGGCCCCACCAGTCTACATGCTATTTATCGCTATTATGGCCTGGACCTCAGTCTCGACCAGGTAATTAGTAAGGTAGAGCGTTCTCTTTCTGGTGGAACTCACGCCCCCATGTTAGGCAAACATGCTTTGCAACACGGATTTAAGACAACCATTTATATTAATAATCTTAATGTCTTTGATCCAACCTGGTTTAGAGCAGACAAAGGTGAAGCCAATCAAGAAATGCTGATGCTTAAACTCAAAGCACAAATGAAACATAAGAAAGAAAAAGGATTCGCTCAAGCAAGCCATGCTTTCCTGGAGTACTTGGCTTTAGGCGGTCAAATCCGTTTTCGTACTTTAAGTGTGCAATTACTTAAAGAGTATTTTGCTCAAAACATTCCGATATTAACCGGGCTTAGTGCGACTTATTTATACCGTAGTGCGCGCGAGCGTTTTACTAAACAAGGAGAATCCATTTATGATGATATCCGAGGCACTCCCTGCGGCCATTTTGTTGTGCTCTGCGGTTATGACAATAAAAAAAGACTCATTGTTGTTGCTGATCCGCATCGTGAAAACCCGATTTCCCATGACAATTATTACAAAGTAAGCGGCCACCGCCTAATCAATGCCATCATGCTCGGCGTCCTGACTTATGATGCTGTGTTATTAATAATTCAACCCCAAGAGCCTTGAATGCAAACTATAATAGTCACCGATGACCCCCCAAGCTGGGAATTTTTAAGCCCACTCGCCAATATTGTTCATGCTTTAGATTATTTATCCAGTGAAAATTATCACCAAAGCAAGTCCATGCGAGTAATCAATCTTTGTCAATCTTATGGCCATCAAACGATTGGTTATTATGTCTCGCTACTGGCTCATGCCCGTGATCATAAAGCGATTCCCTCGGTCCATAATATCCAAGATGTGCTTAATGTGAGTCTATCAATTCTTATTTCACAGGATATTGATGAAGAAATTCAACACAGTCTTCAGGACATCAAAGGTGAAGAATTTATTCTAAGTCTTTACTTTGGTCAAAATATGGCTAAACGTCATGCAGCCCTTGCTAAAAAACTGCATGGCTTGTTCCCCTTACCGATGATTCGTTTCATCTTGGAAAAAAGAAACAGTGGCGTATTAAAAAACTACTGCCTTTGTCACTTAATGATGTTCCAGAACATCATATCGAATTTATGAAGCAAGCCGCTGAAAGTTATTTGTCGAAGAAACGCTTTCACCAATGGCGTAAAAAGCAACGTTTTCATGATTTAGCGATTCTCATTGATCCTTGCGAACTGAATGCACCATCTAATAAAAAAGCCCTGGATTTTTTGTTAGTGCTGGTGAAGAAATGGGATTAAACATCGACTTCATTGAAAAAAGTGATAACAAATCAATTGCTGAATATGACGCCTTGTTTATACGCGCAACGACCTCTGTTAACCATTACACGTACCGAATGGCAAGACGGGCTGCCCAGGAAAATTTGGTTGTGATTGATGATCCACAATCCATTGTCAAATGCAGTAATAAAGTTTACCTGGCTGAACTCATGCGTAGTCATCAAATATTGACGCCAGAAACCCTTTTTATCAGCAAATACGATAAAAATCTTCCGGCAATAGAGTTTCCCTGTGTCTTAAAAAGACCAGACAGTGCGTTTTCTCATGGTGTTCTCAAACTTGATGATGCCAAATCCTTACAGAAATCACTGAATCAGTTTTTCAAAATTTCTGATCTGGTTTTGATCCAACCGTTTATCCCCACAGAATATGATTGGCGTATCGGCATCTTGGATAACAAACCCATTTTCGCCTGTCGTTATTACATGGCAAAAAATCATTGGCAAATTTACAATTGGAATGCCTTGAGCGAAAAAAGAGAAGGGGCAACGGAAACAGTTCCTCTCCATGAAGTACCGGAAACCGTTATTAAAACAGCATTAAAAAGTACACGCTTAATTGGTGATGGCCTCTATGGTGTCGACATTAAAAGTCAGGGTGACAAACACTATGTGATTGAAGTGAATGATAATCCCAATATTGACTGTGGCATAGAAGATAAAATTTTGGGTGATTCGTTATATGAACACATTATGAGCGTTTTTTACAACGTATTCGCAGGAAACATGGTTATGTCTGATTTTTCGCTTTTCTCTGTTTTAGGCATCGAAATTGAGTACATGCTGGTAGACCGTAATAGCTTAAATGTACAACCCAAAAGCGATGTGATCTTAAGCACGCTTGCAGGAAAACAAGTGAATGAGGTAGTCCTTGAGAATGGTGACATTGCTGCAAGTAATGAACTGGTGATGCACGTACTGGAGTTAAAAATAATGGCCCCAAGCCACCAAACGCGCCTTTAGTAGAGCAATTTCAGCACGCAATACAATCCTTACAGCCTGTATTAGATCAGCATAATTTACAACTATTACCCTCAGGTGCTCATCCCTGGATGAATCCACTCACAGAAACCGAACGCTGGCCACATGGTAATAACGCCATTTACCGCCAATACGATTCTATTTTTAATTGTCAGGGGCACGGCTGGGCGAATCTGCAAAGCATGCATGTTAATTTACCGTTTGCGAATGATGACGAATTCTGCCAACTACACAATGCCATTCGTCTGCTGCTGCCTTTACTACCCGCCCTCGCAGCCAGTACTCCTTTCCTTGATGGTAAAGCAACCGGATTAAAAAATTCACGCTTGTATTTTTATGGTAAGAACCAACAACGTATTCCATCAATCAGCGCTGAGATCATCCCTGAATTTATCCGTTCAGAAACAGAGTACAGAGAAACGATTTTTAGCGCCCATGTACGACGATATCCGCCCCTATGATCCTGAAGGGATTTTGCAACATGAATGGCTGAACTCCAGAGCAGCGATTCCTAAATTTGACTACAAAGCCATCGAAATTCGTATTCTTGATTCACAGGAATGTGTACAAGCTGATCTTGCTATTGCACTGGCCATCCATGCCATTTTGAAATACTGGCAACAGAACTCCCATTATTATTTAGACACACCTTGTGACTCTAAACGCTTAAAAACAGTCTATGATCAGGCCATCAAGGATGGTTTAACAGTTACCGTTGATGATGCTGAATTATATAAACAATGGCAATTACCCCAAAAACGAACTCTCAGCTGTCGCAATATCTGGTCGCAACTTCTTGAACGAGTCAGCGGCGATCTGGATATCCATTGTCAACGTGCGCTCGAATATATTTTGAGCCAAGGCAATTTAAGCGAGCGGCTTTTGCGAGCTTGTGGCAATGACTACACGAAGCCAACGCTTTCCAGACTTTATCGCCAATTAACGCATTGTCTGTACACTAACCAACAGTTTAATCCATTATGAAACCCTTAGGTCTTGTAATAAGTTGCGAACATGCAGTAAATACTGTACCTGTTGCTTATCAAAAGCAGTTTGCACCTTATCATCATCTGTTAGAGTCCCATCGTGGAATTGATTTTGGTTCTCTGTCAATTGCCAATCATTTACGACAGGTTTTTAATTGTGATTTTATTCAAGCACAGGCAACCCGCTTGCTAATTGACTGCAATCGCAGTTTGACTCATTCCCATTGTTTTTCTGAAATTACGATTAATTTACCCCAGGCAGAAAAGCAGCAACTTATTCAGCAATATTACTTACCCTTTCGCCAGGCAGCAGTAGCGAAAATAAAAGAACAGATTGCCCAGGACCGACAAGTGCTTCACCTATCCATTCACAGTTTTACACCGATACTCAATGGGAAAGAGCGTAACGCAGACATTGGTTTTCTCTATGATCCAAGACGTGCGAGTGAGAAAATGTTTGCCAGAGACTGGCAACAACAGCTTAAACAGTACAACAGTCAGCTGCGTACTCGACTGAACTACCCTTATCTTGGAATCAATGATGGCTTTACTCGCGCTCTACGCAAGCAATTTCCGGATGAGAATTATGCAGGTATCGAAGTTGAATCCAACCAGGCCTTGGTTCAGGATGAGAAAACCCTCACCCAATTAACAGACGCGTTGACAACGACGTTGAAGGTCTTGCTCAACATGAAGAGGAGCTATTGAACGCTGCGGGAGTGGCTGTGGGCTTTCTGCGATAATTGCCTGAAAATACTGGATGAACCTAATAGAATTTGGCCATTTTAATCAAGAGTATGGAGTCATTCTCCATAATACGCTTTTTCTATACAAGAATGACGGCCTGTTACTGCTTACCCCGGATAAAATTGACTACCTCGGTAGCCTCAAAACGAGTAAAAGGCTTAGAGATAAAACCACTTATGTAAGCATCTTTCGCCTGCTCATAAAATTGCGCTTCGCTATGAATACTGACGACTATAATAGGCGTGTTTCTATTGTGTATGCTTTCGGTTTTAATGGCTTTCGCAACCTCGAACCCATTCTCACCCGGATATAGACCTAAATCCATTAGAACTATATCGTAAGGAATGGTATTGCATTTTTCGATCGCATTGTCACCATCCGCTGCAATATCGACCAAACAATCCAGTTCTGTCAAATGTTGTTTAGCAACTATCTGGGCCGGTTGAGAATCCTCTACTACCAATATTCGATAGGGCTTATTCATTTTAATTTCCTATATGTATCAATGGCTAAAACATTTGATGGTCGCGCGCCTGCTGCTTAATTTTTAGCCTTCCATAGCGCACAGCTTTTGTTTAATTATAATTCAAAAAGTGCTATTTATGCCATATTACATGCGCATAAATTTAAAGTGTAGTCCAAATTTAAAAAAAGTGTTTCAATTTCCTGCCCATAGCTGGTTAAAGTAATCCATACAGTGAGGCAAATTATGGGGCAATCTACTTTCTTCTTATATAAATATGGCCTGTTCAAAATAACAGGGGAAAAGCGTTCTATATTTCTGGCAAAAAATTGCGGTCAATGCGCCTCCTATAGAGCTAGTCTAAAAGATGGATTACGCATGCATATAAGAACAAATACCACAATAACTATGTTCTACTACGAGATATACCGCCTCAGTCATCCGGCCTTACGAATCAATTTGCTAATTATTTCGGTTATCGTTATTGACTGGTCCTAGAACACCAGAGCTGGTGCATACCGTGGAACCATTCTCAAGAACTTTACAAGAATGTTGGGTTTGGGTTTGCGGACTACCTCCACTCACTCCTTTTAACTCTTTATGCGTAATTTTTTGGCTTTCTTGGCACCCGCCTTTGCTCGTTTCATTGAAGTCTCCAATATGGCAATATTTTAATAGATAAGGATTTGATCGTTTGCCAGTCTGAGCTGAGTATGAAGTAATAACAGTGGATCGTTATAGAAAATTTTTATTTATTCTTAAGTTATATAGACATCTAATTAAACAAGAATTGCTGGCTCCTCGGCTTAACCTGGTGTGCCCATAAAATACCGCTTTGATTTCTCTCACTTAAGTCTTGCAACAAATGTTAAAATATATTACTTTAAGTAAAAAATTAAGGTATAATGACTTTTAATTAGTCAATTTGGGGATTTGAAATGCCATCTGCCGATAAGCCAAACTATGTAGAAACAGATACTGTACCAGATCCAGATAATCCAGGATATGCTAGATTTCGTCCTCACGTTTTCTTTGGTGGACCTGCCCCCACTCATTTTGGAAATTCAACCCCTGAACCCACAGCAGGTTTATACCGTATCAATAGAGGTCTCAATGATCCCGCTGTTCGACAACAGGTCGCCGATAAACTACAAACCATCGCTCGAAATCAACAAACGTCCGAAGCATTGGAAGATATTCTGCCAGAAGCGCTTATTTCGCTCGTGAACAAGTTCTAATTCAATGAGCAGGGTAGACTCTCACAATAAGCGTCGCGCAAGCGGGGCTTATTGTGAAGAAACCCGTCTCTTCTGAAGTAGAAGTAAACGTCAGGAACAAGAATCAAATCCAGGATTTAATTTAATAATTTATTGTTTTAAACGAGATTTCACTCAATTCAGTCAGAATTTAAATGGTATACCTACGGTATTTGTCCATTGCTCCAACGTCTAACGGTGTCCAAACCAGGTTTATTCAACAGGAAGCCCAAACACAATAACCAGAACCATAACGAAAGTTAATCCAACATAAAATAATATGGATATAGCAGAATGACCCAACTGCTTTTTTAATAAGATAGTAATTATAATTTGTAAGGCATAATAAATAGCAAAAGCTTTAGAGGCTATAGTAATAATTTCATAAATATTCGTTAGCCAGGTTAAAGCGATGGCTACGCAGCTTAACAGTAAATAGCATTGTTTCGTGTTTAAATGATTATGAAACGCTTCTGATAGCAAGCCTCCGCCTCCGACCGTATCCGCTATTGCTGCAGAAAATTGACTCATTATTGCTGCCACTATGAGTAAAAAGGGTAAGACGGGAGCAATGACTTTGCAAAGATCAATAATGGACGTTTCTGATATAGAGTGGATGTTATTAAAAATCGACAAGGCTAAACCGACGAAAATAAGATAAATAGCGCCAGAGATCCACTGTGCATATTTCATGGTTCTAATACGGAAATCGGCATTGTAATCTTTCCCCAAATAACGTGAGGTTTCGAATCCTTGTATGATGATAAGCATTCCAAGGACTTCGCGTATGCTTAACCATAACGAGTCGTGTGAAAAGCTTTTTATTAGCCATTGACCCTCTTGTAATTGAGCAACATTAAATACAGCAAAACTAATCAGAATGGCATTGATAATCGCTAATTTAGTATTAACAGAATAAATTTCCAGCCATTCCAACATGCTTAACCCTCTGAAGCGGCCAACAACTCCAATAAAAATTAAAATGACGGTTGTTAAGCTTTTTTCAATGAACAAATGATGAATACCTGCTCCACGAAAAATAAACGCGGCCAAAAGCTTTAAATAGAATGCGACAGAGATGACGTAGGCAATACTTAATATAGGGTGTGAAAGGGTTTCAATGAGGCTCATAAAACGAGGAAGGCTATTATCAGCTAATTTGGGTTCTAAATAAGCGATGTTAAAACGTAAACTTGAGCCCAGTGCATAGGCAAGCATTACGATAATAAACATGACGAGGGGAGCTAGAACTCCAGTCGAATAAATTAGTAAAGGAGCTGAAATTAAAAAGCCACTGCCAATGATTGACGCTAAAGGCGTCACTGTTGCATGCCAAACGTTGGAGTATCGTATTGTCTTATGGAACAGGCGCCATACACTAATCAAAAATACAATAATGACAAGGGCATTATACATTTTGCTCCCTGGAGGAGTGCGACAAAAAAATACTAATAAACAGGTAATTATAGCTATGAATGATTCTTCGAGTAAACTGAAGAGCCGGGTAACCCTACAATAGCAATAAAAATTTATTGACCCGACTGTACTTTCATCGTGAGGTTCTCGTAATATTTTCTATCAGAATTCTTACTCCCTTCACTCATCAACACCCTCCAAACCACCACCAAAACCACCCCCCAGAAAACAATATTCAAAGCCCCTGCTTCACCCGCCATATAAATGTAATAAGGGTTTTTTACATTGAATTGATAGGAACAGATTTGCCACGTGGCATTAGAGGCTGAGTGGAATAGGACGCATGGCCATAGGCTTTGGCTTTTCCAGCGGATCCAGCCTATTGCAAAGGACATTAGTACTATTGTGGTCGTAAACAGTACCGTGTTTATAAATAAATTACCTTCTTCGTAATAGGTGCCGGAAAAGATAAAGATAAAATGCCAAACAGCCCAGGTGATTCCAGTAAAAAACAGACCCTGTCGTAGGCCAAATAAGCTGATGAGCTTTGGCTGTAAAAATCCTCGCCAACCTATCTCTTCCGTCATTGCCCAAAGCAGAGGCCACATGAACATAAATAGGAAGGTGCGATAAATTATAGTATACGCGGGTAGTTTTAAATCCAATGAGAAATACCCTAAAAGAGTTGCTACTAGATAACTGGTTATAATCGCAGCAATAGGTAAACTAATAGCAAGGAAATACCATTGCACTTTGCCTAAGCTAAACAGTCCTAACTCTTTAAATTCCGCCGTTCTCTGTTTAGAGAAGAGAAGCAAGCATAGTACGACTACAGCAGGCGCGGCTTGTGAAAGTGCATTCGCTAAAATTGAGTTTGAAATGGTTAATAAAAAAGTTAATGCGCATGTCATTATCGTGAAAGCGCTTATAATTTTTAGTTTATTCATGAATTCTCCAGACTCACATTCGATTAATTCAAGCTAAGAGAGCAAGGATTAACACTCTGCAGCGGGTCTCTGAAAACACTCAATTTTTCCGGGGCGCACAGCAAAGTAAAATAAGACTATTAAGCATTTTTGGACTTTTAAATGCACTTTATAAGTGCTGATAGAAGGAACGGCAATCAACTACCAGCTGACCACAATTAAACTATAATTGACGCCATACTAGACGATTTCACGGCTATTTTTCAATGGGTTCTTCGCAAGAAAATTTTTCTTCCTTTACGTTATCCCTTCCCTTAAGTCTTGGTGGTTTTTTATGGGCCAGGTCTCTGCTCTATTGTGTTAATAGGTTTAACGAGGGACTCCGGAACAGAAAACACATGAAATTTGTAATGATTATTTTGTTGAGGAATTAATTTTCCCATGTATTTCCATTGCGAATAAATGGTATTCCAATATTTTTTATATATCGTTAATAACTGGCCATCATTTTCCATTTTAACTAATGCCGCATCCATTAGAGAGATTAATTTTTGATTATTATAAAGCCCTACAATACGCATGCCTTCCGGCAAGGTAATTGCCGGCCCTATGATTTCATAGAGATTACTTGATTGCTCCTGCCAATACATGGCGGCTCCTGCGTCAAGCAAAATCATATCAACTGTATGATTATCTAACCCTGACAATAACTGGGGTAAATTATCAAAATATAAAATATTAATTAAATCATCATGTTGTCCTGGAGTGTTGAGCTCGTCAATTAGAATATAGTTTTTATATAATGGGATCAGAGTTTGCCTAACGACACCGAGTGTTTTGTCATTGAGTGATGTGATGCGACTGCTACGCAATGCCAATATGCGGGCCTCGCTTATAAAGTAAGGATATGTATAAACGTACCTATCTTGACTAAGGTATAAACTAATACCAACAATAGCAGCATCAAGCGCCCCACTATTTAGCGCATCCATTAATTTATCAAAGCGCATTGGAACTAATTCACAATTGTAATTTATCAACGTGCAAACGGTATTGATTACTTCAAAATTAAAGCCAAAACCATAGCGTTGATCCAAGATGGCCATTTCATAAGGGGGATTATAAATAAGCGTACCGATTTTGGCTTTATTTAATGCCAAAACCTGGATTGGCAGCAATAAGAAAACTATTAATAAGATAAATCCATTTATTTGTTTAATCATAGTATTTTTAGTTTAACAGTTATATCTTATTAGATTTGATTTCTTAGGTTCTTTCAAGAGATTGTTCATGCTTTAAACGCCAAAGAGTTTTTTAGTAGAAACGTTC
Organism: Legionella tunisiensis; assembly: GCF_000308315.1. Taxonomy (GTDB): domain Bacteria; phylum Pseudomonadota; class Gammaproteobacteria; order Legionellales; family Legionellaceae; genus Tatlockia; species Tatlockia tunisiensis. The sequence continues at coordinate 44,051 of NZ_CALJ01000004.1, forward strand.
GATTAGCACCCTCAAATTAACAAGCATGTTAATATAGCTACTCCATACTATGAGTAAAAAGAATCTACGAAAAAAATTTTGACCAAAGTATAAATAGCGCTAGCACCATCTGTGCAAAAAAATCCAAATAAAATTCATATTAAATACATTTAATATCAGCGAGTTATCATATCCCCTTCTTTTTATTGGCCTTATTTTTCAACACAAGGTCAATGAATGGGATTACCTGGCTAATAATCTCTTACTAATATTCATGTATAATAAGCGCGCGGAGCGATTTTAATTTATATGAAGACTGTAGTAATTGCATGAGTTAATAGGGGGATTAATATGAGTAAAGGCCGAGTCAAAAAAATCTGAATGAACGTACCCAATTAATTCAAAGTCAACTAACAGCTCGTCATAAAGAATTATCGAAAACTATTCAAGCAGCAAAAGAAGGCAGCCTGGATCTCGAACGCTTAAAGCAATTAAAAACGCGTTAGAAAAGCCTGTTAAATTATCAGAAACGTTGTCTATTCAAATAGAGGACTGCCATCCTTCTACAGGTAGATACAAACGCGCACTACCCAAAGGGTACCTAGCAAATATTGCTGCAGTAAAGAAAGCAATGACTCAAGCTCAACCCAAGCCAGCGGAGATGAAAAAGGAACTCCAATCAAGGCAGAGAGAACTTGTTGACGCGTTTAATGCGAAAGCTAGCGATGGTATTCAAACAATAAAAAACATATGTAAAGCGCATCATATAACGGGTTTAAATGACGTTGGAGAACAGATCGCCGCTTTTTTTCATGAACAACATCGAAATCTGGATTTAGAAGCCGTTGGTGACTATTTAAGTGGTCCAGACGGTGAGCATCAGGCAGTATTAAAAGCGTTCACGGCTACAATTGCTTTGGCAGGCCAGCCTTTTTTACCAGCTTTAAGAATTTATTTAAAAACCTTTCTATTGCCAAAAGAATCGCAAAAAATCGAGCGGCTTTTAGAAAGTTTTAGCGCAGCCTATTGTGCTCAAAATCCTGGAGGGAACATTGCCACTAAGCAGGCCGGATATATTTTAACAGTTCAAGCCATGATGCAAGCTACCGTTTTTCATAACCCAAACGCAGCCCAGTTTAAAATGGATTTCGATATAGACTAAAAGTATAA
>NZ_CALJ01000003.1 GCF_000308315.1 Legionella tunisiensis
CAGGATGAATTGAGGCTTTCATAATACCACTCTCTTTGTTTTCAAAACGAGTATCGCCACCTGAACCTATACCAAGCACCATACTCTCAATAAATGACGCGCAACATTACCAGAAATACTATTATAGATCAATTTTTTCCCGCTGGTAAAAGACGTCCTTCTTCAAAAAAGTCACTTTGCCTGTCTTAACATCATGCAAACCAGCAATAATGCCTACCTCTCCCTTGGCTAATAATTCTTTAATAATAGGGCTTTGCTCTTGAATTTGTTTGACTACATGCAAGGCATTATTTTTAGCAATGGCATCGATTAATTCAGCTTTGTCACAATCATGAATCCCCATCTCTTTTTCTGTAGGAGCGACTACCGGCTTAATCTTCCCAAGGACATGGTCCAAATGTCCCAACTTAACGTCATGGCAAGCACCAGCCACAGCCCCACAGGAAGTATGTCCAAGCACTACAATTAAACGTGAACCGGCCGCTTTGGTAGCGAATTCCAAACTACCCAAAATATCCTCATTCAAAATATTACCTGCTACACGCAAAGTAAATAAATCAGCCAATCCTTGATCAAAAAATAATTCAGGAACACTGCGCGAATCCATGCAATTCAGTACCACAGCCCAAGGGAATTGACCATAAGAAGATTGCTTTGCCTGAGCAAGATAATTACGTTGACGCATATTATTGGTTAGGAAACGTTGATTACCTTCTTTCAAACGCTGCAAAGCCTCCTTGGGGGGACATAGCTTGTTGTGTCGTAGCCGATGTCACTTTTTTCTGCATCGTCAACACCTCTTCAGCAGACTCCGCTGCCCACAGCCCTGCACTTAATAGAAAAATCCCACCGGCTAAAAAACCTATCCTAATAGTCATTTTACGTCCTTATGTAAATTAATGGTTAACAACCGTGCAAACAATAGCTAGTTTACAATGAACTAGCATTAAATACGATCATTAAGCTCAACCCAAACTGGAGCATGATCAGAAGGGCGCTCAGCCTTACGAGGTTCTTTATCAATACCGGCTTGCAGACAGAGAGCCTTTAGTGCTTCACTCAGCAAGATATGATCAATGCGTAATCCTCGATTGCGCCTAAAAGCAGCAGCACGGTAATCCCACCAACTAAAGAGGCGCTCTTCCTGCGGAAAATGACGGAAACTGTCTGTTAAGCCCAAATTTAATAACGTATTAAACGCGTCGCGCTCTTGTGGACTGACCAATACCTGTCCAACCCACTCCAACGGATCGTGCACGTCTCTATCTTCTGGGGCAATATTAAAATCACCGACAACAGCCAGTTTTGGATAAAGTAATAATTGCTCCTTGATAAATACCGTCACTTTTTCCAACCAATCAAGCTTATAACGATATTTTTCTGAAGTTAGCTCCGAGCCATTTGGTACATAAAGATTGATAAGACGAAGTTCTCCTATCGTCGCTGCTAAAATTCGGCGTTGGGGATCAATTAAACTTGGAATATCAGTCATCACATCGTTAAGAGGATAGCGACTAATAATCGCAACACCGTTATAGGTTTTTTGACCAGCATAAACAACTTCATAGCCACACTCAATAAAAGCTTCTTTGGGAAAGCTTTCATCAACCAATTTAATTTCCTGCAATGCCAAGATGTCGACCGCGGATGACGCAAGCCAGGTTAGAACCTGGTCTAAGCGAATTTTCAGCGAATTTACATTCCAACTGGCGAGCTTAAGCACACCAATCTCCCTCGTATTCAATAATTAATGGGGCATGATCAGACCAGCGTCTCTCTCTAGAAATACTGACCTTACTGACACTACTGACTAAACCAGGAGTAATGACTTGATAATCAATACGCCACCCTATATTTTTATCCCAAGCACCGAGACTGCGGTAAGACCACCAAGTATATTGTTCTTCTTCTTGATTTAATACTCTAAAGGCATCCACAAATCCTAGAGTACCAAAAAGACTGTCCATCCATGCACGCTCTTCAGGCAGAAAGCCAGAGTTTTTCTGGTTACCACGCCAGTTTTTTAAATCAATTTTTTTATGAGCAATGTTGTAATCGCCGCACAAAATTAATTCGCGTCCTTCATTTTTTAAGGCTATCAAATGATTAGCAAAACGCTCTAAAAAATCATATTTTACGGCTTGTCGGCCTTCACCACTCGTTCCTGATGGTAGATAAAGAGAAATCACACTCAAACGCGGATAATCAAATTGAATATAACGGCCTTCATTATCACAATAATCAAAACCTAAACCCTTTCGCACCTTTAAAGGCTTATGACGAGCATATATTGCCACACCACTATAACCTTTTTTTGGGCATCATAATACTCACAAAAATAATCACGTGGATAATAAAGCTCTTCAGGCAACAACTGTGGTATTTGAGCTTTTGTTTCCTGAAGGCAAACAAAATCAGCATTCTGGGTAGCTAGCCAGTCATAAAATCCATTCCGAGCTGCCGCTCGAACGCCATTGGCATTAAAACTGATTATTTTCACGTGGTTATCACCGATAAAAATTAGTGACCTTACTAGGTCTTGGGTCGAATTACAAATTTAAACTGCCGCTTTCTTTCTTAGGCTCATTGCAATCTCTCCTAAACGCTTACCCACCTGTTTTGCCAGTATAATTTCATCTTGACTCAACGAAGTGACATTAGTAAGACCTGAAACATGGGTTACGCCATAAGGAGTACCACCTGTTTGTGTACTACTTAGAGTCGGTTCAGTATAGGGTAAACCCAGCAGTAACATGCCGTGATGGAATAACGGTAACATCATACTGGTAAGGGTAGTTTCCTGTCCACCATGCATCGAGGTTGAGGAAGAGAAGACACAAGCTGGTTTATCCACTAAATCACCGGTGAGCCACAAAGGAGTCGTACTATCTAAAAAGTATTTCAGGGGAGCAGCCATATTACCAAAACGGGTCGGGCTTCCTAGAGCTAGTCCTTGACAATGGCGCAAATCATCCAGAGTTGCATAAGGTGCTCCGGTATCGGGCACGGAGTTATCCACTGCCTCGCAGGTAGCCGAGACAGGCGGTACTGTTCTTAATCTGGCTTCTATCCCAGCAACGCTTTCCACACCACGAGCAAGGTATTGAGCGAGTTGAGCTGTCGCACCTGTGCGAGAATAATAAAGGACCAGAATATAAGGTTTAATCATTAAGCAACTCCAAAATTTTTTCCGGTGGGCGAGCAATAAGCATCTGCTGGCCAAAAATAACGATGGGTCTTTGCAAAAGTTGTGGGTGGTCAATAATCGCTTGAATGATGGTTTCCTCATTAGCCTCTGCCAAACGTTGCTCCTTATAGATGGCTTCGTTACTACGTACTATAGCAGCCAAACCTAATTTAGCAGCAAAGCGACGTATGACCTCAGCAGATAATGATTGATGCATATAATCAACAATCTTAAGGGGCACAGCAGCGTCTTGAAGTAGTTGTAAACAAGCGCGCGATTTCGAGCAACGCGGATTATGATAGATCGTATACATGCCTCAATCCTTAGTAAAAAGACTGAGTATAACAAAGATCATTTTGTCGTACATGAAGTGAATTAAAGTGATTTAATAGAAATCATGGTGAATATACATAAATCTTAATGTATAATGAATACCCCCCTTTTAAAACCACTTATGAGACTGGCATGTCACAGCCTTTGATCAATATTTCTCGTCGACAGGCACTTTATTTTGCCAGTTTCTTAGTTCTTTACCAATTTCTGGTCTACATTGCTAATGATATGATCATGCCTGGCATGCTTCAGGTAACTACCTTCTTTCATGCTCCGGAATCCGCTATAGCGACTTCATTAACGGTTTATGTGCTTGGTGGTGCGAGTCTGCAATTATTTTTAGGACCCATTTCCGACCGTTTTGGCCGTAGGCCTGTCATGCTTGCTGGCGCATTAATTTTTCTTTTTTACCTTACTGATTGCCTGTTCTAACTCAATGGAGCAATTTTTACTCGCTCGCTACTTTCAAGGTATGGGTTTATGTTTTATTGCGGTTATTGGCTATGCCACTTTACAAGAAATCTTCGCTGAAATGGATGCCATTCGTTTAATTGCCATCCTTGCCAATGTAGCTTGTCTCGCTCCCTTGCTTGGTCCTTTAGCTGGAGCCAGCTTTATCCTGTATTTTCACTGGCGTGCTATTTTTGCTTTGATTGGGGTATTGGCCCTGCTTGCTCTTTGGGGAATATGGCGCTTTATGCCTGAACCTATAGGGGCGATTAAAAAGATGGTGAAAAGATAAACCCCGCTACTTTAGCACCACGGGTGGTTGCGACTAATTATCTACGATTATTGAGCAATCCATCTTTTATGCTGGGTGCAATAGCCAGTGGCTTATTGGCAATACCTTGCATAGCCTGGATTGCACTCTCGCCAATTATTTTGGTGACTGACGCCCAATTAACAGTGGTCGAATATGCTCTATGGCAATTACCCGTTTTTGCAGCAGAAATTTTAGGTAGTTGGTATCTGCGTAAATTGACGCATCAATATTCAATTAAGAAAATAATTTTCTTAGGTTCAATCACAGCTATTGGTGGTCTTTTAGTTGCATGCTTGCTTCCTTTGATGAGTAATGGCAGTTTTTTATATTTAATGCCTGGACTTCTAGTCTACTCGTTTGGCCAAGGTGTAACTACCGCCCCCTTAATCAGACGTACTCTTTTTGCAACACCTGTCAGTAAAGGCACGGCTTATGCTTTGATAAGTATGGTGAGTATGTGTGCTCAAGCGCTAGGTGTTGAAGTAGCTAACCAGCTCTATGCGACGACACACAGCAATAGCTACCTCGGTCTCTATTGTGCGATAGTAGCCGTTATGTATTTGATTACTTTACTGGGCGCATTTAGCATCACCCGACAACAGGATAATGAAGCGGAATTAGCAACGACATATTGATACCGGATCCCGTATAAATGCTGCGCATTTTACGAGATAATGTTCGTTGAGCGATATAAAATAGAGTCCTGTTTTTTATATCGAACTCACGTTAATTAGCAATAGCTGAGTTTCCCATGGATTGGAAAGAAAGAATAACCAATAAATTTTATGAAGCTGAACGTTTTATCCGTTTTGTGGCTCATCATTTTATTCATGATGATTGTACTTATCGTGCTTCAGCACTCGCTTTTGCCAGCCTGCTCGCTGTTGTTCCCCTTATGTCTGTTGGTTTGGCTATTCTCTCTTCTTTTCCAGTTTTTCAAGGGCTTGCGCAACCGGCACAAGATTTTATTTTTGACAATTTTGTCCCCGCTACCGGAAAAGTAGTACAAAATTATTTACAGCAATTTACAACTCAAGTCTCTAAATTGTCAATTTGGGGCGTCATGTTCCTCTTTGTTACAGCTATCTTGGTTATGGTGACCATTGAAGGCACCATGAATAAAATTTGGCGGGTTTCCTCACCAAGAAAAGGGGTAGCGGCTCTTCTTCTGTATTGGGCTATTTTATCCTTGGCACCACTCTTCCTGGGTTTAAGTGTAGTCATCAGTTCTTACGTGATTTCCATTCCACTTCTTAAAGCTCATCATGCACCCTTAATTTTGTTAAATACCATTCCCTTTGTTATTTCGCTGACTGGTTTTACCTTTTTATATGTCATCGTACCTAATTGTGCTGTCAAATTTCGTGATGGCTTCTGGGGAGGCGTTATAGCAGCCCTATTATTTGAGTCGGCCAAACAAGGTTTCGCTTACTATTTAACGCGCTACGACACGTATCAATTACTTTACGGCGCATTTGCCACAGTACCGATCTTTTTTATCTGGGTTTACTGGGTCTGGATTATTACCCTTTTAGGTGCCGAGATCAGTTATGCCCTCGCAGTTCATCACCAAAGGCGGACAGGAAAAGCAATCGATGGATTTTCGCATGCACTTCTCTGGCTTCATCAGCTTTGGCATGCCCAAAGAAAAGGCAAAAGCGTCTCTTTGGATTTACTCGTCAATGCCAGTACCCATCCTTTTGCAATTGATGTCGATGACATGGTAAAGCTTCTGACAGATTTGGAGTTGATACATACTACAGCCGAAGGTTCTTTTATGTTAAGTCGCGATCTAAGTCAGCTAAGTTTATACAGCCTAAGCCAATTACTTCCCTATCGCCTGCCTACACCTTCCGAGGTAGAACATATTAAATCGGTACACACGAATCCTTGGCATGTTATTTTTAAAAAAATGACGAGGAACTGCAGAAGTGCCTCGCCATTGATTTAAATCAACTGTTTAGTCAAAGTTGTGCAATTTAGCCTTCGTTAAACACTTGGCTTCTCTTCTGAAATACTATTTAAAGCTTGATGTGCAACAACAAGGGCTTGAGAAAACTCTGCAAAAATATTTTCTGTACCTACTAACTTGATAATGCCCGCTTTTTGCAACTTGGATTTTACCCGCGCATTCGCCCCAGTCAACATGACTCGAACTTGACGCTTATGGAAATTAACAATGACCTCCTCTAACGTCTGCAAACCGGTAATATCAATAAAAGGAACCCAACGTAATCTAATAATTAATAGTCGCGGCTCCGTATGAGTACTAATGAGTGCCCGTTCAAAATTCTCTGCTGCCCCGAAGAAGAACGGTCCTTCCACAGCATAGACTAGAAGCCCTGTAGGCAAAAGGTGGATACCATTACTAGCGAACTCTTTTTGTAAGTCCTGCTCACTAACTTGTTGTACTTCAACACTGGCAGCCATGCGCCGCAGAAAGTGGAAAGTAGCTAAAATAACTCCGATATTGACTGCAACCACCAAATCAACAAACACAGTGAGTCCAAAAGTTACTAGTAGAATAAGCACATCAGCTCTTGGAGCTCGTTTAAGCATTTTGAAAAAATGAGGTGCCTCGCTCATATTCCAAGCCACAACAAATAAGATAGCTGCAAGCGCCGCCAATGGTACATGTACTGCCAATGGTGCAAGAAACATAATAATCAATATCAAGGTAACTACGTGCACGATACCCGCAAGAGGACTAGTACCCCCATTGCGAATATTAGTTGCTGTGCGTGCAATAGCGCCAGTTGCAGCAAAGCCACCAAATAAAGGAGCAGCTATATTGGCAACACCTTGGCCTATTAACTCTTGGTTAGAGTTATGTCGAGTGCCAGCCATGCCATCAGCAACCACAGCGGAAAGTAGCGACTCAATCGCTCCAAGCATTGCAATAGTGAACGCTGGACCAAGTAACTCAATGAAGCGGTTAACCGTAACTGTTGGCCAATGTAAGGCAGGTAACCCTTGAGGGATCCCACCAAACGTACTGCCTATGGTAGCTACCCCCTTAAACTGGAAATAAGCTTGCAGGCCAGTAGCAACCAGCAAAGCAATTAAAGGCCCTGGGACCCGTTTCATACCCGGTAATTTGTAAGAAAAACATACCAGCAATAAAGACAGTACGGCTAAGGCAGTCGTTGTTGGTTGCCATTGCGGAAATACTTGCAGCAAATGCCACAGCTTCTCATGAAAATGAGCGCCTGACACAGCGGGGAGCCCAAAAAATCCTTCCACTGGCCTACCCAAATAATAACAGCAATACCCGCTGTAAAGCCGACAATGACTGGATCGGGGATAAATTTTATTACGGTACCAAGACGTGCCATTCCTAGAAAGAGCAATATAAAGCCCGCCATTAACGTCGCAATTTGCAACCCATCAATACCATACTGAGCAGTAATACTAGAAAGAATAACAATAAAGGCACCTGTTGGCCCCGCGATCTGTAAGCGACTACCTCCAAATGCGGAAACCAGAAGTCCAGCTACAATCGCCGTATAAATTCCCTGTTCCGGTTTAGTGCCAGAAGCAATTGCAAACGCCATTGCCAATGGTAAGGCCACAACACCAACAATAACTCCTGAAACAATATTGGGTAACCAGTTTTGTCGGCGCAACAAACCAGCACGGTAAGCTTCTAATAAAGCAATCATAAGCACTCAATCTGTGATTTGAAAAATCGCCATTATAGTTCTTTTGTTGTTTATTTTGCGACAAATTTCTCACAATTAAGCGCATTTTAATACATTAGCTTTCTATTGATAGCCATTTATTTTGTATGCTAGTGCCCTCATAAATTAGCATAAGCTGGGGAAAAACGGATAATCTCAAATTACTATGCCAAGAGAGTCCCCTTTTTGTTTATGGTATTAGCTATGAGGTGAATCTGGAGGTGCGGCAGTATCATCCAGCGTAGCAACCATTCGTCTAATGCCGAGATCACCTGTTATTTTTCGACCCACAGTTAAATTAATATTTATTATTTGACCCACCTTACCTTTATCACTTTGATAAAGAACTTTTAAGGGCAAAGTAATTTTCCATTGATTGTTATTGGACTCGAGCAATTGGGCATGCCCGTTAATCTCGCTGCTCATGGTTAATTGGAGTGTTTTAATTGCTTCAATATTACCCGATTTATACATAGCAGTCTTAAATTCAATCCATCCCTCTTCAGTGAAACAAGATTGCAATTGCTGCAATTGCGTATCAATAGACTCCGAATTAAAACGAAAAGACTGCATTGCCGCATATTCTGCCCAACTTAAAACAAACGCTTGATCAAGGCTAGTGGTTCCGGTAGAAATGTTATAATCACAATTGATAACAGCTGGTTGTTGGGTTGCCGTGGTTTGATAAGTGAGATCATTTTTTAGCACTTGTGACGATTGCTGTATCGGATTATTTGCTGGTATTTTTGGAGTTGCACTATTAGCTCTGACCGTAGTTGAATCCATATTGGATGAAGAAGCCAGGATAATTGGGTGTACAGAAGGCACGCTCAGCGAAGTGTTCCTTGGCATGCCATGATCGCCGATAATTTTCCAACCTATTGTTACATTTAATTGAGTTACTTTATTTTTGTCGTTTGCATCAGCAAAATTTAACGGAAAGGTGATTTTCCACTGTTCACTATCAGCGGCAGTAAGGCGAGCCTCTTCATTCGTCAGGCTGCTTATCATGGGCTTTTTTGCTTTACTTACTTCAATACTATCTGATTTTTGTGCTGCTGTTCTAACCTCTCCATTTTCTGCATACCACGAGTGTAATTGCTGGGCAGGGGTATCTAAAAATTTATATTTAAAATCAAATGATTGAATCAGAGCCTGGTTTAATCCATATAAAATAAAATTTTGATTCATTTGCGTCATTTCGGCAAGCGTTTTATAAACAAAATTGCTGGTAGGTTCTTCTTGATATTGAGCAATTGGCATTCGATGTATTACTGGAGTCCTTTGTGGAGATTGGTATGGCGGTGATTGAACAAAATGTTCTAACTGTCTTGCATTTGCAGTATTGGTTGGAGTCCTTAATCCAATACGTTGAGGGAAGAAGGAAGTAAAAAAGTAGTTATACTGTTTTGTACGGTATTCAAAGTATCTGTTTTTTATTAGCCACAATTTGGTACATACCGCGAATTGCCTCATCTACCGCTGTTGATTTTACGGATATCGGGGAAAACCGCGGTGTAGCAATCATTTGCATGATGCCGAGATTGCCATTTACTTTCCGGCCTACAGTTAGATAAACATTAAGAAAATGAGTAACCCTTTGCTCATCGCTTTGATAGACCACTCTTAAAGGCAAGTTGATTTTCCATAAATAATCTTTGAATTCGATGAGTTGAGCTTGACCATCTATCTGACTACTCACGGCCAAATTTTGCGTCTTAATGGCATCCATGTTACCTGAGTTTTGTAATGCGCTCTTAAATTTAACCCAACCATTTTCGGTATAACAAGCTTGTAGTTTTTCCAATTGGGTATCCATGGATGCAAAATTAAAATCAAACGATTGCATAACAGCTTGCTGGGTCCAATTGATGATAAATCCTAAAGCAATATCTGAAGTTTCAACAGGAATTCTATAATCACAATTAATAGTATCTGTTTGCTTTTGTTGCTCAGGGATTAAGGATTGAGTATCTTGAGCTTCTTGCAGTTGAGGTAAAGCAGAAGAATAGGCTTCTTGTACTGCATCAATTGCTTCTTTTGGTTGTGTTAATTCTGGCTGCACAGATTTTTTATGATTGAACCTCTTCCTACCAATATTGCTGTAGAAAAATCCGGAGATTGCAAAGCCTGCGCTTGAATACAGATTAAGTTGACTAGTGCACCATAAAGAATGTTTTTTCATGGAACAATTTTATTAATAAGTATTCGACCATTCTGTGATAATCACAGGTTTTCGTCTATAGAATTGAAGTAATAGTCAATAGCGTAGAGAATTATTTTAAAAATAATTATTTAAATTCAACAGATTATGATTAATTATTTTTTACTACTGCACGCAGAGAAATGCCACATACCTTGACACTTTCAAGCATTTTAAAACGTATTGGAAATAAATTTGCTTTGCCTTTAGTAACAGATAAAACCAATAGGAAGAAAAACGTCTATTCCAAATAACCCTCCACACAATCATGCAGAGGGTAACCCCAGCTTATAAAATATAGCGAGCCAAATCTTCATCAGCCACTAGTTTACCTAAATGTTTCTCCACATAAGCAGCATC
>NZ_CALJ01000002.1 GCF_000308315.1 Legionella tunisiensis
TCAGCTCGTTCCTGGTGGTAATTTAAGCTTAGGGTTAGTTACTTTAATAGCAGTCTTTTTACTCACTATAGCAATTTAATTTGCCGGGCACCTGCCCGACAAATTAGCATCATACCATGTCTGGATAATGTGCTTGAAAGCGCTCGACCATTTCGTTTGCCAATTCATGATTAAACAATTCCTCAAGAGCAAGGAAATCAAGCCAATAGGTCTGTAATACCAACAACCCCTTGTACCCCATCTCTAAATTGTTTTCTAATAACCGCTCGGCCACTTGTACAAATTGATGATCATAATGTTGTACAATTGGTTTTATAGGTATTGACAAGTTAGCCAACATCATCTCAAAAGCTTTATTAAAATAATGATCAACTAACTTAGGCACTGGCAAATTGCCATCAAAAATACGATGATCAGCGCTGATAGATACTGGAAGAATATCTTGTGGTTCAAATGATTGAGTCGCTTTATTCCATACAGGCTTACGTTCCACTTCGAGTAGAGTAAATTTCATAGCTTCGGAAGAGCGTAAAGGTGATTTTGTCCGTGAATAACCACAAAAACCAATATTACTTAAAGAAACTACAGAATTTCCAGGCATGGGATAAGCATAAAAATCATTAGCAAACTCATATAAGCCCTTCTCAACGATAGCTTTCAGATGTGGATGGTCTTGCTCAAGCTGCTCCCGTCTCTTGTAACAATAAACCATTACCCTGACAATATTTCTGACCCTAACCGCTAACTCTTGCACTGTAGTTTGATGGCAATTCTCAAAAACAATAGTCCCAATATGATCACCACACTCTGGTAATTTAACAATTAAACCAACATAAGCTTCTTTACTCTGATACATTTTCTGATGGCTTAGAAAATTGCGGAAAGAATCATTCTCACTTATCCCCATGCTTATAGCATGCATCATTAGAGTAGTGATCGTTTCAGAGGGGAATTTCTTATTAAAAAAATCAATGCGACTAACATTAAGATTGAATTCACCGACCATAGTCGGATCACTGGGATTATCCCACTGAGTCATAAATACTTTGCGGATAGGCGTCATTTCAATTTCATGATTAAGCGCAGCATACCGCTGAATGCGTGGGAAAAGCTCATGGGCAATTTTCATAAAGAAATACCAATTTTCACTTGGCTCAAGCCCTATTTTCTTTATCTGTTCAGTATGCTTCCTATCCAGCTCTTGTATAAACTCAATTGCACCATCAACGCCCTGCAATGCGACGACGGAAGACACATATTTATATTGTAAAAAGATATTGCTCAGTAATTGATTTTCCAGATACTCAAGTTTACTGCGCATGAGATCATGCTCAGGGAGCCCAATATCACGATACAAATCAGCCTCGCAGACATGTCGATGTTCATCATCGATGATAGTTGCGAATACCTTTTTGAGCAATCCCCTGACGCTCCAGGCTCTTGAAAATTTCTTCAATCCACCCTTCACCGATTAAATTTAATAAAACTACCGCGACCTTTGGGCAATCTTCATTACGAATAAAATTACATAAGAGTTCAATATTTTCATTGTAGGCAGGCGGTAAAGCTTGTGGTGCACATAATAGATAAACAATTTTGGTAAATACCATGCCATGGAAAATTTCATCCAATAATTGTACTCGCATGCGTTTTTGATCGGCGGGAGAGGACATCCTGGATTCAAATTTCAATGGAACTTGAATTGCCAAAACCTCTAATTGAGCCAATAAAGAAAAGTATAGATATAAAATAATTTATCGTGCTTTAACTCGAAAGGAAGGCCATCTTTAAATAATTCATCCATGCGATTTTTAATCAATTCTTTTTCTTCGCTGGAAATACGATTCCAACCTTCCAAAATCCATTGTTCAGAACCCCAAGAGGGTCTCAATAATTCGCTAAGTTCGTTCACGTATCCATCCAGCATCTAAATCGCAGTGCCTGAATCATACCCACAGCAAGCAGACAGCGTCAACCATCGCTCTCCTTGCTAATGAACTTACAATGACGCAATTATCATAAAATTGACGCGACAGGCTCTGGTTATTTATGCGATATTAAGTAATACTTCGCCAGTAATAAATCAGTACTCTTTCTATGATTAAAACCAAACCTTTCCTAAAATGGGCCGGCAGCAAATTTCGCTGTATTGAAACCATTCTAAATTCCTTACCTGCCGCGGAGCGCCTCATCGAACCTTTTACTGGCTCCGGAGCTATTTTTGTTAACTCCAATTACAAAAACTATCTTTTAGCAGAAGAGAATAGTGATTTAATTGCTTTATTTACCCACTTGCAACAGGAGGGCGACGTATTTATTGATTATTGTGCTCGTTTTTTTGTGAGTGAAAATAACTGTGCCTCTAAATACTATCAACTACGCGAAGAATTTAATCAAAGTACTGATACACGATTAAGAGCCGCTTTATTTCTTTATTTAAACCGTCATGGTTACAACGGCTTATGCCGTTATAATCGTAAAGGCTTATATAACGTTCCCTTTGGTCGCTATATCAAACCTTATTTTCCACGTTTGGAAATGATTCATTTTCAGCAAAAAAGTCATTCTGCCCAATTTATTCAAGGTGATTTTCGTCAAACCTTTGCCCAAGCGCGTACGGGCGACCTGATTTACTGTGATCCACCCTATGTACCTCTTTCAGCAAGTGCCAATTTCGCTTCTTATACGAATAAAAAATTTAATGAAGCGGATCAAATCGATTTGGCTCAGCTTGCTATGGAAAGCGCTACTCAGGGCATCACCGTCGTCATTTCCAATCACGATACCCCTTTTACCCGTCATCATTATCGTCATAGCCAAATGATATCCTTTCCTGTCAATCGCTTTATCAGTTGCCACGGTAATAAACGTCATGCTGCCCAGGAACTTGTAGCTGTATTTAGTTAGAAATAAAAAAGCATAGCAAGTCCTTGCATAAGGACTTGCTAATTTATTGAGCAGTAGAACGCAAATCTTTCATAAAGAAGGCAAGGATAGTCACCAGAAGAAGAGAAATCGGTAAAATTGATAGGGCAAGTTGGTAATCCAAAACGGTATATATATGTTCCCCATTTACAATACGACTATCACCAAATGTATCAAGCAATTTACCAACCAAGGGCTGAAATACCACGCCACCCAGAGTAACAATCATGTTAACTGCAGCAAAGACTGTACCTGATAACTTAGCACCACTATTCTCTTTTCCCATGATAAAAACAATAATTTCAGTCGCGCTGAATACCCCATATAAGAATAACAAAATATTTAACCAGGTATAGGATAAACCGGGATAATAGAGCACGAGGCTAATACAAATCAGCGCCATTATTGCACCAATGACCAAAGGCAAGACTCGTCGACCACTTCTGTCAGATAGATAACCCGCTAACGGAGCCCCCACTGCCCAACCAAGAAACATTGCAGAAATCGTTTTTGCAGCCTCAATTTTAGTCAAATGATGTGCCTGCTCCAAATAAGTTTTTCCCCATAATTCGCCGAATACGGATAAAGAGGTATAAAGACAAGCACCAACGAACCCAATCAACCACACCTGCGGCGAGGATAAGACATGCCACACATTTCCAAAAAACTCTGGCCATGCATAGCGATGGGTGGTATGTCCTTCGGGGCCGTCACGCACAACAAAGAAGATGATGACAGTGAGTACAGCACCAATAGTGACCATAAGCGATAAGACATGATACCACCCCATCGCCAAAGCAATATCAGTAATTTTCATTTCGCCATAGACTAAACCCATCATACCTAAGGTAGTGATTAACCCAGCGACCAAAGAAAAGTAGCGACGTGGCAACCAGTGCATTGCAAGCGATAAAACACCGACAAAAGCAAAGGAAGAGCCAAAGCCCACTAAAAAACCGACCACTCCCTGCAATAAGCATTGACGACGTATCTGTAAACATCCATGAGCCAAACGCACAACAGAGACAGGCAAAAGTTAACAACCGTCGCGGACCAAAGCGATCCATTAGCATTCCTACCGGCAATTGCATCGGTGAATAGGCAAAATAATAAAATGCTGACAATTGCCCGAATGTGGTTGCGGAAATGTGGCCAAAAGCAGCGCTTAGCTCGCTTTGTAAGGCCCCCGGTATGATTCGCAAGACGAATTCATAACAATAGAAAAAAGCCCCTACAGCACAGATTAAACTGCCAAACAGGGCTTGATGTCGAGTTATAGGTTTAGTTATCTGCATTAGCATAAGTTTCCTTCAAAAAGAAGGTTAAGATGGCAGCGATAATTATGCCGATTGGAATAATTGATAAAGCAAATTGATAATCATCTGCCGTATACAATTGTTGTAATCTATCTACCGGCATATCTTGTAAAGGCACGCTGGTCATGTGAGTAGATAAACTGAAATCCAGTAAGCGCCCGACTAACGGTTGCAAAAACATTGCCCCCAACATCACAATCATATTAGTCATGGCCATCGCTGTCCCGGCTGCCTCATTAGGGCTTAATTCACGGCCCACGGCAAAAACGATACACTGCGCACTATACAACAAGCCGAGAAGAAACATTAAAGCACCAATATGCGATTCTTTCAGGCCTGGCATATACAGGATTATCATCATTACAATCCCTGCGCCCGCCGCACCAAATAGCATAGGTGCTTTACGACGTTTTAATTTATCAGATAGATATCCCATCAACGGCGCACCGATCGTAAATCCTAAAAACAACAGTGAATTGGCAAAGTCCGCACCTGCTTGTGACAAACCATGCGCATGTTTCAAATAAGGAATGCCCCACAACTCGGCAAAAACCGTTGTTGGCAAATACACTAAACAGCCGAACATACCGTTAATCCATATTTGACCATTTTTAGCAATGAGACCTAGATCGATCATGCTCTTTCTAAAATTGTCGACTGTACCGCTGCGTCGTTGATGACTTTTCTTATCTCGAATACCAAACCATAGAATAATCGCCAAACCAATACCAAAATAAGCAGTTAAATTGACTGTCTCACGCCAACCTACATTCACTACCAGATGACCTAACAAATTATCACCGATCATCGCACCGATAGTACCCAAAGCAGCAGCCAAACCAGAAACCATTGCCAGCTTGTTTTCAGGTAACCAAATTGTGGCAAGTTTTAATACGCCAACGAAAGCGAAAGCCGAGCCAAAGCCCACCAGAAAACGTCCAGTAGCCGCTATCCAAAACACGGTGGTACTTGCAAAGATAAACGTTCCTACAACACAAACAAGGCATGCCAGGGTTATTAAAAGTCTAGGGCCATAGCGATCCAAGAGCACACCAACCGGTATCTGCAAAGGAACATAGGCATAATAATAAAATGCCGAAAGAAACCAAAACCGGTAGCAGATAGATTAAAATGCTCACGTAAGGCTGGCTCCATAACACTAGGAGAAATTCGCAAAAAGTATTCATAACTGTAATAGACGGCACCAAGACCACAAATTAACCAGGCAATCAACAAATATTTTTTATCATTCTTCATACGGAAATGGGCTCCTTCATTAATTGGTTATGCATGACGCTGTAGCAAATTAATACTTTTCAGCAAGATCCGCCTGACTGACACCGCTCGCTATAGCGGCCTTTGCCACAGCAAACGCAACTCGCTCTTTCAGACGGGGATCAATGGGTTTTGGGATAATATAATGTGGGCCAAAATCCCAATTTACTACGCCGGGGTAATTGTCTTTAACAGCTTGGGGAACAGGCTCCTGTGCCAAATAGCGAATCGCTTCAACAGCAGCAATCTGCATTGATTGATTAATGCAGGTCGCACGAACGTCTAGAGCACCACGGAAAATGTACGGAAAACAAAGAACATTATTAACCTGGTTAGGAAAATCACTTCGCCCAGTTGCAATAATTAAATCATCGCGAACCTGATGAGCGATTTCTGGTCTAATTTCTGGATCTGGATTGGACAACGCAAAAATAACTGGTTTAGGTGCCATCAATTGTAGAAGCTCTGCATTTAATAAATCAGGCTTTGCCACACCTATAAATACATCTGCATCAACCAAAGCATCAGCCAGTGTACGTCGCGGCGTCGTACGCGCAAAAGCAAACTTATAAGGGTTTAAGTCTTCTCGCCCTGTATGTATTACGCCTTTCGTATCTAAAAGCAACATTTTCTCTTTGTCAGCGCCCAGGGCAACGAGTAAACGCATAGAAGCTAAACCGGCAGCACCCGCCCCGATGCAAACAATATTCACCTCAGAAAGCTTCTTCCCTTGCAAATCCAAAGCATTCAACAAACCAGCCGCAACAACAATCGCTGTACCATGCTGATCATCATGAAAGACAGGAATATCCAATTGTTCTATCAATGCTTGTTCAATTTCAAAACACTCAGGCGCTTTGATATCTTCAAGATTAATACCACCAAAAGTTGGTGCAATGCGCTTTGCAGTAGCAATAAAAGCTTGAGGATTTTCTGCAGCCACTTCGATATCAAAAACATCAATATCTGCAAAACGCTTAAATAAAACCGCCTTCCCTTCCATCACTGGCTTACTGGCTAAAGGACCAACATCACCTAAACCAAGTACAGCTGTACCGTTAGTCATTACAGCAACCAAGTTGCCCTTAGCAGTATAGCGATAAGCATCTTCTGGATTTTCAGCGATGGCAAGCACTGGCTCGGCTACACCAGGTGTATAGGCAAGCGACAAATCATCTTGTGAATTGGTCGGTTTGGTCACATATACACCTAACTTTCCTGGGGTGGGAAATTCATGATAGTGCAGAGCACGCTGCTTCAATACATCTTTTTTATCCAAAGTACTTACCTCTATTTCAACCAGCCCGGCGAAAAATCATATAGAAAAACGCTAGGGATGAATAGTCATTTTGAAAAAAAGGCGCAATTTCATTGCGCCTGAAAATTTTTCAACACTACAATAACGGTTACGCGCTTTTCTTTTCTGATAACGATCGCGGAATTTCTGCACACGACCACCAGTATCAACCAATTTTTGCTTTCCAGTATAAAATGGATGACATTGTGCGCAAACCTCGATAGTCAGATCGCGACCCAAGGTTGAACCTGTTTCAAAGCTGTGGCCACAACTGCAGGTCACATTAATCGTTTTATAA
>NZ_CALJ01000001.1 GCF_000308315.1 Legionella tunisiensis
TTACCTTATGACCGACTAATTGAAATTGACGCAATTTATTGAGCAAAACAGTATGTCCTAAATGAAGATCAGGAGCAGTAGGATCAAAGCCTGCTTTAATTGTTAGTGGCTGATTTTTTTGTATTTTTTTTCCAACTCTTGTTCTGGAAGTACCTCTTCACAACCACGTTTTAATTCGCTACACACTGATTCTTCGATTATCATAACAACAAAACCTTATTTTTAATGATTGACCTAACATCCTACAGCGAGTATCTTAGCCCGGTTATTCTCTTCTCGCTAGAGTATAGATAATCAGAAGAGATTAGAAGTATTAAAGCTTAAGTGGTAATGACTAGTTGTGACTGATTCATCAATCTATTGATTGGGTTGAGGCACCTTAACTAAGCGGTCAGGACCAGAAGATGACTGTAAATAAATTTACTGTAGCATTTTAATAACAGCATTCTCCAGGATGACAGTAGTAAAGGCGAAACATGGATCAACGACCCAATGTCTCATTAGAAAATTCTGCAAAGCCATCAAAATTACTGGCACTTATTGCCTTGGTGATCGCTTTTTCTCTGCCTTTTATTTTAGTCAAGACATTCTCTCACAAGCACAGAACTGGTTACAGTGAGAGCCGTTTATCAGTACCAGAATTGGAAGAGCCCAGTTCTATTCCAGTCACTGCTGTACGACAAGCAGCCGCCAGCGTGCGAACTCAAAACAAAACCATAGCAACACCAGCCAAATCAGCACAGAATACTTCGAAGGTAGCAGCACAACCCTCTAAAACGACCGAACACGCATCGGCAGCAACAAAGCCAAATCCCGTTGCGCCTACCCAGGCACCAGCAGCACCTGCACCAGAAAATGAGTGGAAAACTGTCATCACCAAGAGTGGTGATTCACTGACTACTGTCTTTAATCGCTTGGGGTTAAGTCCGAAAATATTACAAGCAATCATTCGCGATAATCCACATACCAGAGCACTCACTCATCTCAAGCAAAATCAGCAATTACAATTTTTGATCAAAAAGCAAACTCTGCAAAAAATGATAGTGCCTTTTAGTGAAACCCAGTATTTAGTCGTTTCTAAAGAAGGGACACGTTATAAAAGCACAGTGAACTCGCGCAAGATAAATAGTTACAACCATTACGTAGCCGCAACTGTACGCGGTTCGCTATATGGCACCGCCAAACGAAATAACATTCCATATAAACTCATTCAGCAAATGACTGAAATTTTTACCTGGGATATCAATTTTGCCAAAGAAGTACGGGCAGGCGATCAATTTACTATTATCTATAACGCGTTCTATATTGAAGATAAAGTAGTTGGCACGGGGGATATTATTGCTGTTAGTTATAAAAATCGCGGCAAAACTTATCAGGCCATTCGCCATACAGATAGAGCAGGGAATTCAGAGTATTATTCCCCTCAAGGGACGGGGTTAAAAAGGCGTTCAATCGATACCCGCTTCGCTTCAGTCATATCAGCTCAACGTTTAGCCTATCAAGAACTCATCCTATTTTGCATTATAAGCGTCCTCATAAAGGCGTTGATTTGGCAGCTCCAATTGGTACTCCAATAACTGCAACGGGTAGTGGCCGTATTGAAATTATTGGTCGTCAGAGTGGTTATGGCAATATGATAAAGATAAGCCATAACAAAACTTACAGTACAATTTATGGCCATATGCTGAAATTTCAAAAAGGGTTATCCAGAGGAACTTATGTCAAGCGTGGGCAAATTATTGGCTATGTAGGACAAACCGGATTGGCGACAGGCCCACATTGCCATTATGAATTTCATATCAATAGACAACCAAAAAATCCTACCACAGTTGATTTACCACGCGGATTACCTGTTCCCGCCAGAGAAATGGCTACTTTTAAAGCGAAGAGCAGCATGTTATTAGCCCAGTTAAAGCACTTTGAAAGGGCGGCTCTTGCCAGTAAAGGCCCTAATAAACCACGCCGCATAGCCTGATGCCCACCTTGAAGCTTTATAAATTTGCATCATTTTTGTTTATTTATTCAGTCCTGCAATAGCAATCCCCGGAATTGCCAATGCTAATGTTACAAGTACGATTAAAATAACAGCCGGTATAGAACTTCGTAGCCGGCTCAATAAACTGGGTAACGCTTTAGGTCTATGGCCAGATTTAACAAATTGAGGACTTGGTACTAACTCGAGGATAATGCCTGTAAAACCCTCATCAAACTCACTCCATGTTAAAACACGTGCTCCATAGGCCGGAGCATTAATATAGACATGGTGTTTACTTGCTCCTTTGAGAACCACAAAATGGTTAAACTCCCAATGAATGATTGCTGGTAAGTGAGATTGTACGATCTCTTCAGGCTCAATACTGTAAGCATTAACCTCCATACCATGTTTTTCTGCTGCTCGAAAAATATTGTCGGCTCTACTGCCATCACGAGAAACGCCACAATCATTACGTAAGACATCAAGAGGAATCCATCGGCCATAATCGCCAAAGCGACTGCACCACATTCAACTGACTCCATCTGCAAAATATTGGGTGTTTTGTTTATACGATAAAACAATTTAGTAATATCATAATTCATTAATCTATCCCTAAAAATCGTTTGATCGCCGGTATAAGCAAACTAATAGGAGGCTTTTTTTAGTAATAATATCTGCTGTGCATAAAGTACCGTTTGTCACAATCATATTAGGCCCCTTCGAGGCAGTCCATTTATAATGACTGGGTGTATCTGCTTTGATTAAATTAATCCGCACATACAATTGAGGTCCATACTTAGTAAAATCTTCCACTAATTTTTCATTCGACAAAACAGCCATCATGCTACTCTGACTACTGGGAAAATTAGCTATATCCTCGACAACACCGACAATACTACCGTACTCTTGTTTTGTGGCTGTACTAGGCACTACTGGGGCGACTGCAGGATTTTGGTTGCTACCAGGCTTAACATCAATGCCAGGCTTACGACCCCCAGAGATATTTTTAACTCTTCGGAAGAAAGTTTTGTTTTTAGCTGGGAGCCTTCTCTTTTCACTTTTTTGGACATATGAATCACCCATTAAGACAACTCTATTGGTCGATTATAGTTCATCAATACAAAAAGAGAGCATAAAGCGAATCAAGCAAAAAGATAACGACAAATAGCCACACTCGCAATAATACCCGCGAGATCTGCCAATAAACCAGCCGGAATCGCATGTCTTGTACGCTTTATACCGACTGCGCCAAAATAAACAGCAACAACATAAAAGGTTGTTTCTGTACTTCCCATCATCGTTGCGGCAGTCTTGGCAATCAGTGAATTACCTCCATGCTCATGGATTAATTCAGCCATTATTCCAGTCGAAGCACTTCCAGAAAAAGGGCGAATCAGGGCTAATGGGAGTAACTCCGTTGGCATACCAATGGCGGACAGTACCGGTGCAAGCAAACTGCCAAGCAACTCAAAAAACCGGAGGCACGTAACATACCTATAGCAACTATCATTGCGACAAGATAAGGAATAATGCTGACAGTGGTATCAAATCCCTGTTTGGCACCAGTTACAAAGGCGTCAAAAACATTAATTTTTTGAGGGCACCGTACAAAGGTATCCCAACAACAAAAGCAAGGAAGATCCAGTTAGACAATTGATTGGCAAAATTATTCATTGATGCTACTCATCTCTTTAATTCGGTAACTAGGTAATTTAGCGAGTTGTTTAACCGCGATAATCGCAACCAGGGTTGAAACAGACGTTGCAACCAATGAGCTAAAAATCACACTACTGGGATGCGTACTGCCATTTGCAGCAAGAAAAGCAATTGCAGTAGCCGGAATCAGTTGCACACTTGAGGTATTAATCGCCAGAAAGGTACACATAGCGTCACTCGCTTCTTGCGTTTGTTCATTCAAACGCTGCAACTCTTTCATAGCCTGCAAACCGAACGGTGTAGCAGCATTGGCGAGTCCTAATATATTAGCCGAGATATTAAGTATCATCGCTCCCATGGCAGGATGATCAACCGGGACATCAGGAAACAAAGGACGCATTACCGGCCGTAGTAGTTTGGCAAAACGATCAACCAAGCCTGATTCTGAAGCAATGGCCATAATACCTAACCATAAAGCCATGATACCCGTTAACCCCAGAGCAATCTCAAAACCAAGCTTTGCAGAATCCGTCACTGCATGAACAACTTGTTCAATACGTCCCTGGATTACTCCGACAACGACAGAAAGCAAAATCATTCCCAGCCATATAGCATTAAGCATTCTTGTACCTCAACAACGTCATAGGTTAAAATATGTACTCCACACGAATGAGGAACGTTATGAATAGGGTTTACCAATGTCTAAAAATAACAACATCTATTGTTTGGATTGGTTGTCTGAGTCTTTTATCATTCAATACCAATGCAGCTATTCACCCCAAACAACAACAGGCCATTGAAACAATAAACCAACTATATCACAGCCTGAATGAGATGCAGAAATCTGATATGACGTCCAGGCTTGATACTATCAGCGCTCAATTTTTAGGCAAACCCTATGTCCTTGGCGCTCTCGGCGAAGGCAGCCATGCTCGTTTTGATCAAGAACCTCGCTATCGGACAGATGCCTTTGACTGTGAAACTTATGTAACGACAGTACTGGCCTTGGCACTAGCTAATGACACGAAAGGATTTAAACAATGTCTGAGCAAACTGCGCTACCATAATAATGGGCAGGTTAGCTACATCACTCGCAATCATTTTACCGAGCTGGATTGGAACCTAAACAATCAGCGTCAGGGTTTTGTCAAAGATATCACTGAGTCCTTTCTAGATAAAAACAAAGTTCCTGTTGCCAAAATAGCCAAGGCTTTGATTGATAAACCTTCCTGGTACCAACATTTCACCCTGGCAACCATCCGCTTGCAATCACAGGATAAAGAAGAACAGACAAAGCGATTGGCCGAACTGAAAAGCAGAGGGAGCAAATTACCGAGAACCAATGCTGAACTTCCATACATACCCTTGACTAGCTTGTTTAACGCAAAAGGTGAACCCAACCAATATCTGTTTGCTCAAATACCTGACGGAGCAATTATTGAAATCGTAAGACCCAACTGGAATCTTCGCGAACAAATTGGTACCAATTTGAATGTATCTCATTTGGGCTTTGCATTTTGGAAAAAAGGGGTACTTACCTTTCGACAAGCGTCGTCAATTTATAATAAAGTCGTTGATGTTTCCTTGATTGATTATCTCAAAGAAGCACACGAGAAAAGCCCCACGATCAAAGGTATCAACGTACAAATCGTTGTACCCAAAACCCCTCTGACTAATAGCTGTGGTATATCCGCCTAGAACGATCGCTCTCAATCTTGCTGGCATGAAAAACCAGCAAGGTTGTAAATTTAAATAATACAATAGCTGCCAATAGCAATGGTACGGTTATAAGGTAATTTATAAAAATCAATATTTAGGTTTGCAGAATAGTTCCGCATTAGAAAAGCAAACAACTTTTCTTGCCAAAAAACATCAGCGTCTTTCTTTCCCGCGAGGCCACAACATTAGGCACCTCAACAAGATAAGTTGCAGCCTCGACATTCATTTCAAAAGGTAATACACCCTTCTCATTAGCCATTGTTAAAGCATGCGGGATAGAAATATTATCCATGAATCCGTAATGCAACGTTAACTGACAAATTTTCTTATCCAGTGGATTTACTTCAAAACGCTGGCTGTAATGCACATGCGGTTTGTTTTCTACTATGTAATTTACTATCAATATATTTTCTGGAACAGCGAGGCTTAATTTAAGAAAATGGAGAAAACTACCGCCACTGCGATCGTAAATATCGGTAATGAAGATAGCCGTCAATCCTGATAATTGATTAAGGGATTTGTAATGTAATTGTTTGATAATTTTAGAAATATCTTCTTTCTGCATATAAAAATTATGAATTAAATATTGCAATCCTAAGTTCCAGGTATACATGATGAAAGCAACAACTAAAGCAAAACAGACTGGAACCCAACCACCTGTTAAGAATTTATGAGCGTTGGCACCCAGGAAAGTCAAATCAATAAACATAAAAGGAGTAAAAACCAGGATAATGCGAGGCAAAGACCAACGCCATACATTGCTCGCAGCATAAGCAACCATAGTGGTAACCAATAACATATCTAAATTAACGGCAATACCATAGGCATGAGTCATGCCACTTGAGTTTTTGAAAATAAAGATGAGTGATAAAGTACCAACCAATAAAACAAAATTCATCTGTGGGATATAAATTTGTCCCATATGTTCTTTTGAGGTTTGCACAATGGGCAGTCGTGGATATAAACCTAATAAGACCGCCTGTTTGGTTAAGGAAAAAGTGGCTGAAATTACCGCCTGTGAAGCAATTACCGTAGCAATAGTAGCTATGAGTATAAGAGGTATGTAGAACCAATCAGGAGAGAGCATATAAAAGGGATTTTCGATGGCTTCCGGGTGTTCAAGTAAATGCGCACCTTGACCAAAATAATTTAATAGAAGACCGGGTAAAGCAATGCCAAACCAACTATAGCGAATGGGATTTTTACCAAAATGGCCGATATCAGCATAGAGCGCTTCACCACCTGTCATTACCAGGAAAACGCCTCCAAGCAAGAAATACCCTCTTAAACCATTCGTATGTAAAAAATCATAAGCATAGTAAGGATTGAGCGCTTTCAACACGACAGGATTATCAAAAATGTGTATGGCTCCCAAGGTACCAATGGTGACAAACCAAATCAGGATCATGGGTCCAAAGGCAGCACCAATTTTTCCAGTACCTTTCGACTGCATAATAAAAGTAAAATCAGAATGGTACAGGACAAAGGAATAATGAAATCATCAAACTGAGGTGCGATGACTTTAAGTCCTTCTATGGCGCTAGTAACTGAAATTGCCGGCGTTAACATACCATCGCCTAAGAGAAGACCAGCGCCAAAAATAGCTAAGAGATAGAAAAGAGATTCATGTGTCGTTTTTTTGCTTGAGTAGAGCCAATAAAGCCAGAACGCCGCCTTCACCCTCGTTATCCGCGCGAAAAACGATGACTAAATACTTAATGGAAATAACAAGAATCAATGACCAGAAAATTAGCGATAGAACACCAAGCACTTCTACCAAATTGATTGGTAAACCACTCAAGGTTTCACGCATGGCATACAGGGGACTAGTACCAATATCGCCAAAAACGACCCCTAAAGCACCCAAAGCCAAGGGGAAAGAAATTTTTTTCTCAGTAACCATAAATAAGTTAGGGGTATTGTAAAAGCGTTATCTAAACCACTATAACCAATCAGAGCAGAATTGCGTAGTGTTTATAAAACTATTTTTAACTTAACAAATTATTCCAGCAACTGTTGATTGCGAAATAGAGAGGGATGCTTAATAATGGAAAAATTCTTCTATTAAAGGAGCGGGAATGTCACACAAGAGCTCTCTTGGGCGCTTGGCCTTTGTTAGTTTATTGACTTTTGCTTTGAGTGGCTGCTACCGCCCACCCTATAACAATTTCAAACCCTATAACCGTACCTATATTCCTGCCAGCCAAGGTGCTTTGGCTGGAACCGTTGCTGTTGCTGCAGCAACCGGACCTGTAGGGGTAGGAACAGCAGCAGGTGCGGCAGTGGGAGCACTCGTAGGGCTTAATAAAGAGAGTCGACGCGCCGTTATTAATGAGCTAAAAAATTCGATATCCAGTTTGTTGAATATGGCGATACACTAACGCTCATAGTCCCTACTGATAAATATTTCGTCTTTAACCGTGCACGTTTCAACGAACTTTGTTATCCAGGTTTGTACAGCATCATCAAATTGATACAAATGTATCCTCAGCACTGTCCCGTTTATGTCGCAGGTTTTTCTGATGGTGTGGGTTCGCGCGACTATAAACGAAAAATGTCGCAAGCCCGAGCTGAAACCATGTTGACCTTTTTATGGGCTAATGGTATTCCTTCACAACGGTTGATCGCAGAGGGTTATGGTGATAAGAACCCTGTTGCAAACAACCAGCTTGTACGTGGCAGTGCTCAAAATCGCCGCCTGGAAATACAGTGGTTTAACAATTGTTCGGTTGCGCAGGCTCAACCTGCTCCCTTTATAGGCGTTTTCAAGTAGTTTTACTACCATACGCGCCCAGTAACTGGTAGGTGTATTTATGAAATCCAGATTTATTGGTGGAATACTTCTTATTGTCGGTACGTCTATTGGTGGCGGCATGCTTGCCCTGCCTGTAGCGAATGCAGCGACCGGCTTTTGGCAGTCCTCCCTTTTTTATTGCTCTGCTGGGCAATCATGACCCTCGGGGCGTTATTTATCTTGGAAGCCAATCTTTATTTGCCGCCCGGTAAACACATGGTTTCTATGGCTGCCGCAACGCTTGGCATACCAGGTTTATTCGTTGCTTGGCTAAGTTATATTTTTCTGCTCTATACCCTGTTGGCTGCTTATATTTCAGGAGGGGCTGACGTCTTTGGCAATTTATTCAGCAAAATCAATGTTCCCATCAATGAATGGCAGGCAAGCACTTTGTTCACTATCCTTTTTGGCCTGGTGGTTTACGGTGGGATCCGCCGCGTGGATTTGCTTAATCGCGGTTTAATGTTTGGCAAACTAGCAGTTTATTTTATTCTTATTGTGCTGATCACGCCTCATATTAATTTTACTCACTTTCAAGGCGGTCATTTCCAATATATCACGGGTACAGTAATGATTTTGATCACGTCTTTTGGCTTTGCGATCATCGTACCTAATTTGCGAGACTACTTTAATGACGATATCAAAACACTCAAACAGGTAGTATTAATCGGTTCACTTATTCCGCTTTTATGCTATTTAGCCTGGGATGCTGTCATTATGGGTAGCCTCGCTGCTAATGGCGACCATGGTTTAGTAGCACTGATGCATGACGAACATACCACGAGCGCCCTGGCAACTACACTGTCCAATACGGTACAAAATAGTGTAATTAGCTCTTTATTTAATTTCTTTACTTCCATCTGTATGCTGACTGCTTTTCTTGGAGTCTCACTTTGCCTTATTAGTTTCCTGGCAGATGGCTTAAACATGGCGCAAGAAGGTAAGCAAGGTTTCGGTCTGTTTCTACTTACGTTCATTCCCCCTTTGCTCAT
The DNA here is from genome assembly GCF_000308315.1 of Legionella tunisiensis. Lineage (GTDB taxonomy): Bacteria > Pseudomonadota > Gammaproteobacteria > Legionellales > Legionellaceae > Tatlockia > Tatlockia tunisiensis. The sequence continues at coordinate 9,137 of NZ_CALJ01000001.1, forward strand.
TGTCATTTATTATCCTGGTGCTTACATTCATGCTCTAAGTTACGCCGGCATTTTTTGCGTTATCTTATTACTACTGCTACCAGCATTAATGACCTTGTATGGCAGGAAAAATTTCCGAGCCGCTACCAAGTCCCTGGTGGGAAACTAGTCCAATGGATAGTGATCGCCTCTTCGTTGGTATTACTTATTAATGCAATTTGGCAATTAGTGGGTTAATCTAGTTAGTTCATGTATGAAATCTACGATACCGTTGACTTTAGAAGGTATTTTAATTTATCATATTGTTTTAATTTTAAACAAAATGGATGTGACCATGCCTGACTCGAAATTCATTGGTGGTCTATTGCTAATCGTTGGCACCTCAATCGGAGGAGGAATGCTGGCTCTTCCCGTATCGACGGCGGAGGTTGGCTTTACCAATTCAATTTTTTCTTGATTATGTGCTGGCTGGTTATGACCGTTGGTGCCTTGCTTATTCTAGAAGTAAATTTACGTTTACCAGCTGGCTCCAATATGGTGTCAATGGCAAAATTTACCCTTGGAAAACCAGGCCAAATTATTGCCTGGATCACTTATCTTTTTCTTCTCTACACACTGTTGGCCGCCTATATTTCCGGCGGTAGTGATGTTTTTAATGGTTTACTGCAAAAAGCCCATATGACTCTCCCTACCTGGTCAACCTCCTTGTTGTTTACCCTGTTATTTAGTCTAGTAGTCTATGCTGGGATTAGAGCCGTTGATTATGTTAATCGTGGCCTTATGTTTGGCAAACTTGGTGTGTATTTGCTATTGGTTATTATCATCAGCCCACACGTGGATCTAAGTAGCCTTCGAGGTGGCTCAATCAAAGCAATTACAGGTAGTTTAATGATTTTAGTCACCTCCTTTGGTTTTGCCTCAATCGTACCGAGTTTGCGCGAATATTTTAATGATGATATTCATGCGTTACGTAAGGTTATTCTTCTCGGGTCACTGGTTCCCTTGACTTGCTACATTCTTTGGGATGCAGTCATCATGGGTGTGGTGCAGCGAGAAGGCAGTGATGGCCTATTGGCGCTCATGACGAATGACCATGCTACAAGCGGCCTGACCAATGCATTGAGCAATGCCGTGCAAAATCAGTGGATTACTGGCTTTTTCGGCTTTTTTACTTCGATTTGTATGGTAACTGCTTTTTTAGGGGTATCCATTGGCTTATTTGATTTTTTAGCGGATGGTCTGACGCTGAAAAGAACCGGGTTACAGGGTAAATGGACTTTAATACTAACCTTTCTCCCACCGTTGGCAATTGTATTAATTAATCCCGGTATTTACCTCCATGCACTCAGTTATGCAGGAGTTTGCTGTGTCATTCTCTTATTGCTTTTACCCGCGTTAATGACCTGGCGTGCTAGAACCGTTGATCCCCGGG